>NZ_JBEOSD010000195.1:0-13720 GCF_040302735.1 Streptomyces sp. NPDC097619
TGATTACGTCCAGTAGGCAGGCTTCCCGGCGCCTTGCGAGGCACGGCACCAGACGCCGCGGGCCTGACCGGCAAGATCCGAAAGACACGACCTAGCCGGCCGGGGTCCACCGAGCCCGGCCCGGCGGCAGCGCCGTGTCCGGATCCTCCGCACGCGAGTGGATCCGGACACGGCAGCTCCGCACCCCCGCCCACTGCCGAGTCGGCCACCGGGGTGCCGCTCGGCAACCGTCACGTCGGCCACCGGGGAGTCGCTCGGATCCGTCGGGAAGAGAGGGGCGGAGGCGTCCGAGGAAATTCGGGTGACGCCGCGGCCGGCGCCTCCTACGATCGGCCGCTGCCCCTGCCGCGCCCCTCCGATCGGTCCCGACGTGAAACGCCTCCTCCCCGCCGTGCTCCGCGACGAGCCGCAGTTCGCCCGCCTGTTCGCGGGACAGTCCCTGTCGGTGCTCGGCGACCGGGTGTCGATGGTCGCCGTGCCCTTCGCCGTGCTCGCCGTGGGAGGCTCCGCCTCCGACGTCGGGCTCGTGGCCGCGGCCGGCCTCGGCCCCATGCTCCTGTTCACCCTGGTGGGCGGCGTCTGGGCGGACCGCTTCCCCCGCCACCGCATCATGCTCCTCGCCGACCTCATCCGGTTCTTTGCCCAAGGGCTCATCGCCGCCCTGCTGCTCACCGACGCCGCCACCGTCGTGCACCTGGCCGCGCTCATGGCCGTGCTCGGAACGGCCGACGCCTTCTTCCAACCGGCAAGCACCGGCCTGACCCCGCTGGTCGTCGCACCCCACCGGCTGCGCGAGGCCAACGCCCTGCGCGGGTTCGTCCACTCCTCCGGACTGGTCCTCGGCCCCGTCGTCGCCGGCGGTCTCGTCGCCCTGGCCGGACCGGGCGGCGCGCTCGCCCTCGACGCCCTCACCTTCGCCGCCAGTGCGGCCTTCCTGCTCCGCCTCCGGCCGCGCAACGCCCCGCCCGGCGGCACGCCCACCGACGCGGGCGGCACCTTCCTCGGCGAACTCCGCGCGGGCTGGCAGCACGTGCGCAGCCGGACCTGGGTGTGGTCCGGCATGGCCGCCATGGGCGTCTACCACGTGGTCGTCCTGCCCTCGGTGTTCGTCCTGGGCCCGGTCCTCGCCACCGAGGAATGGGGCGGGGCCACCGGCTGGGCGGTGATCGTCGCCGCCTTCGGTATCGGCTCCGTCATCGGGGACGTGTGCGCCTACCGGCTCCGGTCCGCCCGCCCGATGGCCGTGGCCGCAGCGGCCCTGGCCGTCGCCTCCTGCCAGGCCGCGATCATCGGCTCGGGAGGATCCCTCGTCCTGATCGCCGCCCTCGAAGCGGTCACCGGCGTCGCCGTCTCCCTCTTCTTCGTCCTGTGGGAGACATCCCTGCAGACGCACGTCCCCGAACACGCCCTGTCCCGCGTCAGCTCCTACGACCACCTGCTCTCCTCGGGCCTCATGCCCCTCGGCCTGCTCCTCGCCGGCCCGGTGAGCCAGAGCTTCGGCACCCGCCCCGTCCTTTACGCGATGACGGCGATCGGTGTCCCGGCCGCCCTCGCCCTCCTCCTCGTCCCCGCCGTCCGCCGACTCCCCGCCGTCCCGACCCCGACCCCGGCTCCGCTGCCCGCACCCCACTGACCGCTCCCCGCATCCCCCGGCGAGAAGGCGAACGAACAGGGCGCTCCGATGACCGGAAAGCGACCGCCGTGGCCCGGTATCCGACCTTTACCGCCCTTCCGACTGCTGCCATGCTGACCGGGTTTGATCAGCCGAAGGAGGTAGTCGTTCCTTGTCCCGCATACCCAAGCTCGCGGCGGCCCTGACCACCGCACTCGTCCTGGTGTCCGGCACCGCTGTCTCGGCCTCGGCGGCACCCCCGGCGTCCCCCTCGCCCGCGTTATCCGAGGCCGCGGCCGTCACTCCGACCGACGGAACCTCCGGAACCGCCGAAGCCACCGGCAAGGTCGAGCCGGTCGCCTGGACCCCGTGCAACCCGGATCCCACCAAGCCCGACCCGAAGATCTACGACTGTGCCGTGTACCAGGTCCCCCTCGACTACGCGAAGCCGCGCGGCGAGACGATCGGGATCGCCATGATGCGGCGGCGGGCCGGCGACCCGGCCAAGCGCATCGGCTCGCTGTTCCTCAACCCCGGCGGCCCCGGCGGCAGCGGCTACCTGTGGGCCACCACCGCCCGCTTCGAGCCCCGCGTCACCGAGCACTTCGACCTCATCGGCTTCGACCCGCGCGGCGTGGCCCGCAGCAACCCGCTGCGCTGCTTCACCACCAACGAGGAAGCGGACGCGGTCTTCGGCCGCCAGACGCTCGTCCCCGTCACCCGCACCGAGATCGACGACACCCTCACCGCCTTCCGTGACTACACGGACGCCTGCGCCCGCACCGCCGGCCCGCTGCTGCGCCACATGTCCACCATGAACGTGGTGCGCGACCTGGACCGCATGCGCCAGGCCGTCGGCGACTCCCGACTCACCTTCGCCGGGTTCTCGTACGGCACCCTCATCGGCGCCACGTACGCCAACATGTACCCGGGCCGCGTCCGCGCCCTCGTCCTCGACGGGAACGTCGACCCGAACCTGCGGCTCCACGACGGCGTCGAGTACGACCGGCAGCGGGCCACCGGCGGGTTCGAGCTCGCGCTCGCCGAGTTCCTCAAGCGCTGCGAAGCGGCCGGCGAAAGCCGCTGCTCCTTCGCCGGCGGAGACCCGCGCGCCAAGTTCGACGCGATCCGCACCCACCTGCGCACCGGCTCCGTGACCCTGCCGACCGGGGAGCAGGTCACCCTGAGCACCTTCACCGGCCAGGTCGCGAACTCCCTGTACGCGCAGAGCCGGCTGGTCCCGCTGGCCAACGGACTCCAGGCGATCCACCGCATCATCGACCCGCGGGGCTCCTCGGCCGCCCGCACCAAGGAAGTCCCGGCGAACGCCGCCGCGCTGCTGGCCCGGCCCGCCCCGGCCGCCCTGCGCGAGGCCCCCACCGACACCCCGTACACGGCCGACGACTCGTACTACGGCGTGAACTGCCAGGACAAGCCGTACCCGGCCGCACCGAGGGCCTTCGCCCACCTGGCCCGCGCCTGGGAGAAGCAGGCCCCGACCTTCGGCCGCTACCAGGCCTTCGACGCGCCGCCGTGCGCGACCTGGCCCGTGCCCGCCCGCGAGGCCGAGCGCTACCGCGGCCCGTGGAACAAGCGGACCGCCCACCCGGTCCTGGTCGTCGGCAACACCTTCGACCCGGCCACGCAGTACCGGTTCTCGCAGAACATGGACCGCCAACTCGCCGACTCCGTACTCGTGACGGTCGACATGATCGAGCACTGCGCGGTCGGCCGGAGCAAGGAGCTGAACGCCCTCGTGACCGCGTACCTGGTCGACGGGACCGTCCCCCGCCGCGGTCAGGTCCTCCAGCCCGACGCCGAGGCCTTCCCGGCCCCGGCAGCGACCCCGGCTCCCGGCGCACCCCGGTCCTCCTGACGGCGCGCAACGCGCTGCGTCAGGTCGGCGCGACGGCGACCGGATCCGGTGGGGCCCGGTTGCCCCCGACCGTAGCGAAGGGCCCGACCCCGCGGAAGGCGAATTCCAGGGGTCGGGCCCTTCGGCCGTGGCCGGAGGGACGTTCAGGTCACCCCACGAGACGGTAGGCGTTGCTGATCGTCTGGCGGACGGTGTTGCCCTGCTTGTCCTTGAGGTCCACCCGGTAGGAGACGCCGCCGGCGGCCGCCGGGTGCTTGGCGGTCACCGAGCGGGCGCCCTTCGCGTCGGTGGCCACGGTCAGCGGCTGCCAGGTCCGGCCGTCGTCGTAGGAGACGTTCACGGTGAGGGCGGCGAGCTGCCCGGACGCGGCGGCGGCCCCGGCCACGTGCAGCGGCACCTTCAGGCTGCTGCCGGCCTTCGCGGTTCCGCTCAGGCTGAGCTGCGGCGAGAGCCGTACCGTCGACAGCGGGAGTCGGGCGCCCTGTTCGGGGGCCTTGCCCGAGGTGAAGGTCCAGACGCCGGTCACCTTCGTGCTGGTGGTGGTGTCCTTCGCGGAGCGGGTCGCCTCCTTGGTCAGCTTGTACACGGCCGAGGCGGCCGGGGCCTCCACGGTCAGCCACTCGTCGGGACCGGCCTGCCCCAGGGTCCGACCGCCGGACTCCAGCCGGGTGAAGCCACTGGTCGCCACGGGGGCGCCCGCGTGACCGGCGCCGTCCACGAACATCAGCGGGTTGGCGTCGATGGTGTTGCCGTAGCGGTTGGCCCCCTGTCGGTCGGGCGTCGCCGCCAGATCGGGCCCGACCACCCCCTTGCCGAACTCCAGGGTGTAGCGCCCGGCCGGCTTGTAGGTCACCGGCCCTTCGTTGTAGACGTTGCGCGCCGCACCCTGCGCGTCGGCCTGCGTGACCGTCCAGTTCCACTCCACGCCGGTGGTGCTCATGTACTGCGTGGAGGACAGCGGAAGGGCCCGCTGCATCGTGCTGATCGGGCCGGCGCTGAAACCGTCCGGCGCCGAGGCGGACATGTCCACCAGTCCCCGGGCGCCGGTGACGGACGCCCCCACCCCGAACTTCACCTCGGCGAGCTCGCCGAGCGCCACCGTACGGGTCAGGCCGGTGAACCAGCTGCCTTCGCGCAGGAAGGAGAGGCGGTAGTCCGTGGTCGGCGCGGCGGCGGACCGCCAGACGCCGGACAGCTGGGACTTCATGCCGGTGTCGGCGGCGCCGAGCGCGGCGGTCCGGAACTGCGTCGCCCCGTCGATGACCCAACTCCCGCTCACGATCGCGTCCGTGTCGTAGTAGCCGACCGTCGCGCTGACCAGCTTGGCGGCGCGGTCGGGAGCGGTGACGGCGAACGGCTTGGCCACGCGGGCGTCGAGGGTGACGGTGCTCTTCGCGGCCACCTTCAGGACGGGCTGGACGAAGACCGCCATGCGGTTCCCCCCACCCGGGCTCATGACCAGGCCCTCCAGCTGGTAGTCGCCCTTGGGCAGCCGCAGCACGGCCGTGCCGGACGCCTTGTAGGGCACCGACAAGCGCTCCTGGCCGTCACTGCCCGCCTTCGTGAGCTGGGTGGAGTAGTCGCCGGCCGGCTTGCCGGCGTCGTCGAGGTGCCGCACCGTCACGTCGTACGACTCGATCTCGCGGAGCACGGCCAGACCCGTCCGCACGGACTGGCCGCCACCGGCCGCGAGCACGGTGCCGCCGAAGGCCCCGTCCTTGGTGCCCTTGCGGGTGTCGACGGTGACGGTGGTCGCCGCCGTGCCGCCGGCCGGGACGGTCAGCTTGGCGTCCTTGACGGTGAACATCCCGGCGGGCGCCGGACGGCCCGCCGCGTCGGTGCCGGCCGCGGTCAGCGCGAGGGTGACGGCCTTGGTGCCCTGGTTCCGGTAGGTGAGGGTCTTCGCCACCGGCTTGTCGTCGGCGTGCGGCCACAGCTGCGTGCCGAAGTCGAGCGAGCCGGGCTCCGAGACGACGGAGGCGGTCAGCGCCCGGTTCATGTCCACCCGGCCGGCGCCCTGCTGGAGGGCGTTCAACTCGGGGCGCGGCGTGGCCGAACCGGTCAGCAGCGACTTCAGGCGCGCGCCGCTCCAGCCGGGGTGCTGCTGGAGCGCCAGCGCGGCCGCGCCCGCCACGTGCGGGGTGGCCATGGAGGTCCCGGACATGGAGACGTAGCCGGTGCCGCCGGTCTCCCCGCCCTGGGTGCTCGCGGCGGCCATGATGTCGACGCCGGGGGCCGTGAGGTCGGGCTTCGACAGCCCGGCGGCGGTCGGACCCCGGCTGGAGAACTCCGCGATCCGGTCCTTCTTGTCCACGGCGCCGACGGTCAGGGCCGCCGGGGCGCTGCCGGGCGAGGTGATCGTTCCGGGCTTGTCGCCCGTGTTGCCGGCCGCGATCACGAACAGGGCCTTGCCGGAGAGCTTGGCGACCGCCGCCTCCATCGGGTCGACCTCGGGCCCGTCACCAGCGACGATGCTCATGTTGACGATCTGCGCGCCCTGGTCCGTGGCCCACTGCATCCCGGCGACGATCTCGGACTCGCTGCCGAAGCCGTCGTCGCCGAGGACCTTGCCGTCGAGCAGCTTCGCGCCGGGTGCGACGCCCTTGTACGTGCCGCCGGACTTGGCGCCCGAGCCGGCGACGGTGGAGGCCACGTGCGTGCCGTGGCCGTGCCGGTCCTTGCTGTCGGGCGAGCTGCTGAAGTTCTTCTCGGCCACCTCCACGCCCTTGAGGTCGGGGTGGGTCTGGTCGACGCCGGTGTCCAGCACCGCGACCTTGACGCCCTTGCCGGTCCAGCCGGCCTTCCACATCGCGGGCGCGCCGATCTGCGGGACGCTCTTGTCGAGGGCCGTGCGCACCCTGCCGTCCAGCCACAGCCGGGCCACGGGCGCCGTCGCCCGGGACGCCGTCTTCGCGCGCGGGGGTCCCACCACCTGCGACCACAGGCCGCCGGCACCCGACTTGGGCGTCTCGAACGCCTCCCCGTCCACGGCGGGCAGCGCCCGCCGGTCCCGCGCCGAGCCGGCCACCACCGAGCCGAAGGCACTGGGGACCCGGGCCCCAGCGCCGTCTCGCTTGTACGAGACGACCAGCGGCAGGGTGCCACGGTGCGCGTCGTCGTACCCGGCCGCCACCAGCCCGGCCACGTCGAACAGCCGCCGGTCCACGACCCCTTCGTCCAGCAGGCGCAGAGCGTCCCGCGGGATCACGTACGTGTGCCCGGGCGTCCGCCGGATCGTCAGGGGCACGCTCTCGCGGCCCTTCGCGCGGTCGACCCGCAGGACCGAACCGTCCGCCGCCACGGCCACCCGGTCACCGGTGATCAACGTGACGGTCGCCGCGGGAGCCGCCGCGGCCCTCTTCCCCTGGTGGCCGGCGGGCCCCGTCGCCGACGGCTGCCCCTGGGCCACCGCCGTCCCCGCGATCATCGCCGCCGCCACCGTGGCGGCGAGCGCCGCCGTCCTCACTTTCGACACAGGTACCACCTGTGATCCCCCACTCCCGTGCACATGCCACAACGTTCTCCCGTATCACGCGAAAGGAGGCGTTTCGGTTCTCCGGTTCGGCGACGGGATCGATCACGGGTCGAGCACAGGGTTGATCACGGGGTTGATCACGGGGTCGATCGCGGCCGTCGGGGAGTCGTCCAGCCTGCTCGGATGAAGGATCAGGGGGATTTCCGGGTCGGTGACGTGCTGTCGGTCGGGTGCCCGTTCACGCCCGCCCGGGTCGAGCGGGTCGTTCCGGGGGATCACGTGGCGGTGCGGTGGCCGTGGTGGCAGATCGACGGCACGGGGGAGTTCGGACAGTGGGACGGGGTCGT
Source organism: Streptomyces sp. NPDC097619 (assembly GCF_040302735.1). Classification (NCBI taxonomy): domain Bacteria; kingdom Bacillati; phylum Actinomycetota; class Actinomycetes; order Kitasatosporales; family Streptomycetaceae; genus Streptomyces; species Streptomyces sp. NPDC097619. Next base: position 7,311 of record NZ_JBEOSD010000195.1, read on the forward strand.
GGTGCTCGGCGTGGGCGGCAGCGGGCACCCGACGCCCGAGGCGGCGGGCGAACTGTTCCGCACGGACCCGCCGCCCGACCGGCTGAAGGCGGGGGACGTCTGCCGGGTCGGAGTGCCCCCCACCGTCGTGCACGTCACCGCCGTCGACGACCACGACCCCCCGCTGAAAACGGTCTGGCTGCCCCGCCCCACCCGGACCGTGACCGTGCTGCGCCGGGGCCTGTCCCCCGACGCGTTCCCGGACGACGGCCACCTGGACGGCCCGGGGTTCACCGTCCATCCCGGCGACGGCATCCCCTTCACCTTCGAACGGCTGATGCGGCCGTACGAGGCCCTCCAGCCCGGCGACGAGGTCGGCGACGGCCGTGCCTGGCGGTTCGACGGCCCGTGGGACTGGACCGCCTTCGACGGAGCACCGGCGGCCGGCGGACCCGCCTGGCCGCTCGTCGGCCTCACCCGCGCGGGGACGTGCTGCTCCGTCGAGGAGGCGGCGGCGGTGGCAGCGAGCACGGCGAACGGCTCGCACGGGGAGACGCTCCGCGCGTGGACGGCCCTCACCGCGACCTCGCCCACACCCTGATCCGTCACCACACCGGCCCGACCACGTGGGTAGGGTGGGCCGATGGAACCGCGCATCAGTCTGATCACACTGGGTGTTTCCGACCTCGGGCGTGCCAGGTCGTTCTACGAGGCCCTGGGGTGGAAGGGGCAGACGGTCGAGGAGACCGTGTTCTTCCAGGCGGGCGGCCTCGTGCTGACCCTGTGGGATCGCGGCAAGCTCGCACGTGACTGCGGTCTCGAAGAGCACGGGCCGACCGGCTTCGGTGGGATCGCGCTCGCTCACAACGTGCGCTCCGCGGCCGAAGTCGACGAGCTCATCGAGACCGCTCGGCGCGCGGGTGCCACGGTCACGCGCCCGGCGGCCACGACGTTCTACGGCGGCTACGCGGGAGTCTTCGTCGACCCCGACGGCCACGCCTGGGAAATCGCCCACAACCCCGGATTCCACCTCGCGGCGGACGGCTCCCTCACCGTCCCCGACTTCGGCAGCCCGTAGGACCCACCGTCTCCCCGCGCCCGTGAGCCCACTGCGAAGCGACGCGAACCGGGCGGGCCCGTCGGCGCGGAACGCCCTTCGAACCCGCTCGGCCCGGCGCGCGCGGTGGCGCTGCCGGGGCGTGGGGCGGTGAGGGCGCTAGCCTCGCTTCCGATCGGACCGGATCCGGTGGGGCGTCTCGCCCCCGGATCCGGCCGGTGAGCCGCCGAACCGTAGGGGAGTTCTGCCATGACGTGGGGCCAGTACCGTCCGTGCACCGCCGAAGACAGGAAGACGTTCCTGGCCGTGCCGGGCATCGTCGACTACGTGACGCGGGGGTTGAAGTTCACCGGCCAGGTGGACATCGTCCCCGAGGCCGTGCGCCGTGACACCGCCGAGCCGGGGCGGCTGCAGTACCTGGTCATGGGCGGGCAGCCGTCCGTCGAAGCCGACGAGGACAACCGCGAGGGGTACGCGTTCGTCACGAACGGCACCATCGCCGCCGAGTTCAAGGCGATCGTCCTGCCGACCCTGAGCTGACCCCGCCCCCTGCGGCCGCGCGGTGCGTACCCTCCCGCTCAGTCGGGCCGGTGGGCCCAGTGGTCGGCCCAGGCGCGGGAGGCGGTGAGTTGGCGTTCCACGTCCGTGGCCCCGGACTCGCGCCACGCCTCCCAGTAGCGGGCTTCGGCCTCGGTGAACACGGCGAGGGCCTCGCGGGGGGCGCGGGCGAAGGCGGGGACGGTGGAGGTCCGGGCGGCGGCCTCCTCGGGGGACTGTCGGCCGTCGCAGACGAGGCGGAACCCCCAGAGGGCGGTGTCCGTCCAGGCGGGTCCGCGGGCCGCCCACGCCCAGTCCACGAGCCAGGCCTTGCCGTCGGTGTCGGGGAGGAAGTTGGTGGAGGCGGGATCGCCGTGGACGAGGTGGTCGCCGGTGAGCAGCGCCTCGTCCCCAGGGGCGCAGAATTCGCCCCAGCGCTCCCACACGGTGGCTTCGAGGTCGGGTGGGGCGAGGGTGGTGCTCAGGGCGCGCAGGGTGGTGGCTACGGGCTCCAGGTATTCGCTGCCGGATTCGAAATAGGCCCAGCCGGCCTCGGGGGTGATGCCTTCGAAGCCGAGGAGGGTCCAGCCGCCCACCGCCAGGTGCCACAGGAGGCGGGGGGCGAGGTCGGGCAGGTGCGGCCCGATGCGGGCCTCCGCAGCCAGTTCGTCGCCGTGGTCGTGCCCTTCGGGAAGGCCCTTGACGAAGACCCGGGTGCCGGTGGGAGTGGTCAGGACGGCGCTGAGCTCGGCGCCGTTGCCGTAGGCGGCGTCCTCGGCGGTGAAGTCGCCGACGCGTGCGGCGACGGCGGCCAGGACGGCGGGCGGCAGGTTCGCGAACGACACGCGGGTGGTGTTCATCGGGGCCTGCGCGGGGGGTTCGGCGGCAGCGGATTCGGCTTCGGGTCGGGCCGGGGCGCCGGGGGTGTGGTCCTCGGCCCGGCGGGCGGCTTGCGCACTTCGGTGGCCATGCCCGGCACCGTACCGGCGCGCAGCCGAGGACGACGCCGGGAACGAGAAACCCGACCGCCCGCCCGTCGTCCGTGCACGTTCCGTGCCGTCCGAGCGGCCTCAGGTTCCGAAGAGTCGTTCTCCGAGGCTGCTTCCCGGTGGCGCGCCGGGGAGGGCGAAGTACACGCCGGATCCCTCGTGCACCGTGAACTTCCCCAGGGCGTCCGAGGCGGCCAGCCGCTCCTGTACCCGCACGAAGATCGCCGGGTCCTTCATGTAGGCCAGGAAGAGCAGCCCTTGGTCCTGCGGGCCGTCGCGGTAGGAGTAGCCCCGGCGCAGCATCCGGGCCCCGCCGTCGAGGCGGGAGTGGGCCAGCCGGACGTGCGCGTCGGCGGGGAGGACGTAACGCCCCTCCGGGGTCTTGGCGAACAGGTCGATCGGCTCGTGCTCCTCGTCGTGGCCGAGCGGGGCGCCGCTGGCCCGGTGCCGACCGATGATCGCCTCCTGGCGGGACGGTGACAGCGCGGCGAACCGGTCCACGAGCAGGCGGATCCGGCGCACGACCAGATAGCTGCCGTCCCGATCGGCGCCGGAGGGAACCCACACCCAGCGTTCGGATTCGGCCGGTGTCGGATTGACGGTGCCGTCCTTGAAGCCCAGGAGGTTGCGCGGGGTCCGACCTGCCCCGTGGTCGGGCAGGAAGCCCACTTGCCGCCACCGGGGCCGCAGTACGCCACGGCCGAGCCCGGTCAGCCCGTCCACGGCCCGGCCCGCCGCGTCCGCCCCGGGCGCCCCCATCTGGACCACGAGGTCCCCACCGCTCCAACGGTCGGCCAGCCGGTCCCCGGGGAAGGCGGGCAGCTCCCTGAGCAGCGCGGGTGCCCGTACGCCCACCTTCGCCGGCAATCCGGGGCCGATCCCGACCGTCGCCTCCAGGCCGGGCCGCGCCGCCGTCTCGGCGGCCAGGTACTTCGTCCAGGCCACGAGGACCGTACGCAGCCGTGCCGCGCCGGCCGCCCCGCGCACACCGGGGTCCAGATCGAACGCGACGACCGACACCCGGGCGGTCTGCGCCGTCCGGATGCCCGCCTGCCGCGCCCCGTGGAAGCCGCGGGCCGATTCCGGGCCGGAGGCCGCCGAGGAGCGCTTGCCCCTCGCGCCCGCCGCCCCCGCGACCCTGGCCGCCCCGCCGCTCGGCGCCGCGCACCCGCCCCCGGCTGTCGCACCGCCGCACGCCAGAGCTGCGCCGGCAGCCGCGAGCAGGGCACGGCGGCCAGAGCCAGTGCCAGTGTCGGTGCCGGGTTCTGGGCCGAGGACGTCGGACATCGCGAGCGCTCCGGATGTGCGGGCGAGGGCAGGAAGGGACAGGGGGAGGACAGCAAGACGCCGTGAGGGACAAGGGAGGCGAGCGGAGGAGGGGGCTCAGACGCTACAGCTTCCGCTCATGCGCATCACAGAAACGATCCCCTCCGCGTACCGCCGTCGAGCCACCGGACCCGGTACGCGAATCCTCCGCGGCCTCGCCGTACTGCTGCTGGTCACCGCCGTCGGGTGCGGTGCACCTCCGTCCGTACGGCCCGCGCCGGGCCCCGCCGGCCACGCCGTCATCCGGGTGCCCGAGCACGCGTCGTCCATCCAGCGGGCCGTCGACTCCGCTCGACCGGGTGACCTCGTGCTGGTCCATCCGGGTGTTTACCGGGAGAGCGTCGTGATCCGGACGCCCGGCGTGGTGCTGCGCGGCACCGACCGGAACACCACCGTGATCGACGGCGAGTTCCGCCGCTCCAACGGCATCACGGTGACCGGTGCCCGGTCCGTCGTCGAGAACCTGACCGTCCGCAACCACCTCGCCAACGGCGTGCTGTTCACCGGCGTCACCGACGAGACCCTCCAGTCCCGGGGCGGCGGCGGACACGGCTACGACCCCCTGGACACCGCGAAGTTCCCGGCGCTCGCCGGCTTCAGGGCCTCCTACGTCACCGCCTACAACAACGCCCTGTACGGGATCTACGCCTTCGACGCCCGCAACGGCGTCATCGAGCACTCCTACGCCTCCGGACACGCGGACTCCGGCATCTACGTCGGCCAGTGCCGCCCCTGCGCCACCGTCGTGCGGCACAACACCGTGGAACGCAACGCCGTGGGCATGGAGGTCACCAACGCCTCCCGGGAGCTGTACTTCCTCGGCAACACCATCCGCTCCAACCGGGTGGGGATGACCGTCAACTCCAACGACATCGAAGCCCTCGCTCCCCAGCACGGCGCGTTCGTCGTCGGCAACACAGTCACCGCCAACAACGCCTCCGACACCCCCGAGCAGGCCGACGGAGGATTCGGCATCGGGATCGCCGTCGGGGGAGGAACAGACAACGTGTTCGAGCGCAACGAGGTCACGGGCAACCGCGTGGCGGGGTTCCTGCTGACTGACGTACAGGGGTACCCGGTGCGCGCCAACACGGTGCGCGGCAACCGTGTCACCGGCAACGGCACCGACCTGGCGCTGCGCACCGACGCCGGTACGGACAACTGCTTCTCGGGCAACGGCGAGTCGACGACGGCCCCGCGCGGCCTCGCGGCGGCGGCCGGGTGCGCCGGGACCGGTGGCGGCGGGACCGGTGTCGGCGGCCGGACGCCCGCGGGCGCGGCCGGGCCCGTTCCGCCGCCGGTCGCGGCCCCGCCGGGACTCTCGTTCAAGCGCGTGGTCCCGCCGCGGCGGCAGCCGTCGATGCGGGACGCCGGGACCGTCGCTCCCGTACCCGCCGCCGGCCTGCCCGGCGTCGTACGGCTCGCGGCCTTCCCCCTGCCGGGCCGGTCCTCGACCTCGTCGGTTCAGCGCTGAGACCCGCGCCGCTGCCACGGGGTGTCCGGCACCGCGAGACGGGAGGCCGTCCGCCCGGCCTCGATCACGGAGGGCACGGCCTGCCCCGCGGGACGCACCTCGACCTGCCGCAGCGTGCCGTCCGCGTCCACCCAGTAGGTCAGCGGCGAACGCCCGGTGGCGGGCCGCCCGGCCCGCGACGGCGCGCCCCCGGCCGGAACCCCGCTTCCGGCCGGGACCGATCCCACGACGGCCGGGGACGCGACCGCACCCCCGCCCGCCGTGGCGGGCGACGCGGCCGAGACCGGGGGAGTGTCCGAGACCGGGGAGGTGGTCGAGGCGGCGCGGGCGGCAGCCGGCCGGGGGCCGGAGAAGACGCCGAACTCGCGCCCCTCCAGATCCTCGTTCCGCAGCCACATCGCGCCGTTCTGCGCCAGCAGTTGGGCGTTCTCGGGGCGGTCCGCCCCCATGTTCATCACCAACCGCAGCGCGAGGTCGAAGGGGTCGGCGGTGTAGCGGCGCGGTGACCAGGCGCCGGGACCCAGCTCGCGCACGGCGCGCACCGCGGCCGCCGCGCCGGAGGCCCCCCGCCCCGTCCCGGCCAGGGCGAGCCCGGACGCGTCCCAGGCGACGAGTCCCCCCGCGCTGCCGCCGTCCGCACGGCCCCCGGACGGGACGATCCGGTAGGTGCCCACGGCACGGTGCTCGCGGTAGTCCACCACCGCTTCGACCTCGATCGTGCCGTCGCCCATCGGGGCCCGGACGACCACGGGCACCGGGCTGCGCTCGTACATGCCGAACCGGGCCAGGGCCAGGCGACGCGCCTCGTCGCCGGTGACCGGCCGCGGCCCGCCGTCCGGGACGAGGGCCCATGCGGACACGGCCGCCGCGGCGATCACCGCGGCGGCCGTACCGCGGAGGAGGGCACCGCGCCGGGCATCGGGGAATCGCAGCTTCATGGCAGGTTCTCCTTGAGGTCGGAGGGACGAAAGGAGCCCGGGGTGCGGGCTGCCGGGGGGTGCGAACACCCACCACGGGGGGGGGAGGGGGTGGGATAGGGAGAAGAGGG
>NZ_JBEOSD010000196.1:0-13569 GCF_040302735.1 Streptomyces sp. NPDC097619
GTCCCTAGCCGCTGCGCGGCTAGGAGAGCGAAGGTCTCCGCTGCGCTCCGACCTTTAAGTGGGTCCCTAGCCGCTGCGCGGCTAGGAGAGCGAAGCTCTCCGCTACGCTCCGAGCTAAGCGGGTCCCTAGCCGCTGCGCGGCTAGGAGAGCGAAGGTCTCCGCTGCGCTCCGACCTTCAAGCGGGGCCCTGAGCGCAGCGCGCTCAGGCAAGCGTAGCTCTCCGCTACGCTCCCAGCTTTAAGTGAGTTCCTACACGCTGCGCGTGTAGGAGGGCGAAGCCCTCCGCTGCGCTACGGGCTTTAGCGGTTCTTCTAGGCGCTGTGCGCCTAGAAGAACAAAGCTCTCCGCTGGGCTCCGAGCTTTAAAGCGGGCTCGCTTAGCGAGCCCGCGGGAGATCCGCCCGCTGTGCGGGCCTCGGGGGTGTTCGCTTCGGGGACTGGAGCGCCGGGACCCTAGCTTTCTGCTCCGGTTTCTAGCCATCCCTAGGAGCTAGGTAGTTAGGGACGGGGAAACCTTTCGCTCCGCTCCAGGGTCCAGGGGAAGCTTCTAGATGTTGCCTGCCTTGAAGGACAAAGAACCCCACCAGGCTTGGGTCTTTAAGTGAGTCTTTTTTTACCCGCTTTGCGGGTAAACGCCAGCACTCTATGGGTTTCCAGCTGCCCCGAGCGAAGATTTGTAGTTACTGGCTCCGCTTCGCTGCGCCAGAAGAAATGGGTATGCCGATTTTTAGGGTGAGCTTCACTGTGCGAGTCGGAGTGTGTTTGGTGACTCAAAATGGAGATCAGCTAAAGATGGGAGGAGCCTCCGGGCAGACCCGAGACCTCTGCGTGTAGGCCCTTGCGCGTGGGGTTCTGATGGTGTATCACGCGCGCGCACGCGCGCTCTAGAGAGGGGGGAGAGGGGATCCTTGCAGGTCAGGTGGGGTGAGGTGGGGCGGGATTATCACCCCGGGGTGATAAATGGGGGGCTCGATTATCACCCCGGGGTTATAAAAGTGGGGTGTTTTGTGCACTGGGGGGACATTCGGAGGGGTGGAGGGCGCGGTCAGGGGGGTGGAATGTGCACCAGGGGGACAATCGGGGGGTTGGGGTGTGTGAGGGTGGGGTCTTCGGGGCGGGGTGGCGACTCCGGGTGGGGTTCGAGCGCTGTCGAGTCGGTTGGGAGTCGGGGCGGAGTCGGGCCCGGGCGGGCGGAGGCTGGTTATCACCCCGGGGTGATAACGACACGTCGAAAGTGCACGTGAGGGACAGTAATGTGCACCAGGGGGACAATCGCGTATGCTGCGGCTGGCGAGTAGGGACGATCTTGAGGAGCGCGTGTTCGCGATGACTGCAGCTCAGCAGCAGCCGCGTCGGCGGCCGGGGCCAGCCGTTGCTCCCCCGGCTCCGCCTACGAGTGCGTTCCGGGGGCCCGGCGGGTTGGTCAGGCCCAATGTGGTGAGCCTGCCGCCGGGGTACCGTGCTTCGGTGGAGCCGCCGGTCAGTAGTGACGGGTTCCTCGACGGGGACTTCGTGATGGACAGTCAGACGTTCCTGTGCTGGCTGTCGGACTACTACCGGGACGACATCGTCTCGTTGAGGCTGATCGTGCGGATGATGGGTATGCAGAAGCCCGGGGGGACGGTGCAGGCGACGCAGAGTCAGCTGGCCGAGATCCTGGGTGTGAAGCAGTCCCAGGTGTCCCGGTCGCTGAAGGAGTCCGGGAGGATCGGTGTGACGGCTCGGATCAAGCCGGGTGTCTACCAGTTGCATCCCCGGCTGTCCCTCAAGGGGGGCAAGGTTCCCGTGGATCCGAAACCGGGGACGCGGGTTCAGGGCACGTTGAAGGTGGACCAGCTGTCGTTGCTGGATGCCATCGAGGACAATCCGGATCTGCCCGAGGTGTTCAGGGAGCTGCGGAGGCTGCCTGATCCGGCACGGAAGCCGGTCAGGGAGGACAAGGCGCGCGCCCGGGCCCGCAAGGGGCGGGAGAAGGAGGATGGGACGTCATGACGATTGCCGTGGAGCATGTGGCCCCCGAGTACGTCTGGACGGCTAACAACGCGCTCGTCTTCACGCCGCGGGGGATGCCGCCGGCGGCGTACCCGGTGCTGCTGCACCTTCTGGGGCGTCAGGAGCCCGGTGGGCGGTGCCTGGTGACCCAGGGGGCCATCGCGGCGGAGATCGGCATCACGCGGTCGAAGGTGACGCGGGCGCTGCAGCACCTGGCCTTCGCGGGGATGGTGTGGAAGGAAGGCAACGGGGCGTACCGGCTGAGTCCGCTCATTGCCGGCTTCCGGACCCCCGTGGAGCAGCTGAGGGCCATCGAGGCGATGGATGACGAGAGTCGGTTCGACCACGCTGACTTCCAGGAGCGGTACGAGGCGCAGATTGCCCAGTACGAGCTGGAGAAGCAGCAGAAGGCGGCTCAGCGGAAGGCCGTGGAGCCGATCGATCTGGCGGCTCGGCGTCGTAGTCGTTGATGGCTTCGGTGTGTTCGGCGTGTTCGGGGCGACCTGGAGACGTCAAAGGGGGCGGATCACTCGTGTGGGTGTATGGGCCTGCGGAGTGACTCACCTGTATGGGTGAACTTGCTGTGTCGAGGGGGAGGGACGGCGGGCTGATGCGTCGGGTGCGGGGGTGCACCGGGCGTCGTGTGGGGCTGGAGGGGTGGTCGCACGTCTCGGGGGCGGGACGTGCGGGTACTGCCGGCTCGGCGACGGCGGGCGGAGTTGCCGGTGGCGGGTTCGGCCTGGGTGGAATCGTGTTCTGCGCGCCGATTCGGGTGTGGGTGTGCGGAGTTCCGGGTGGAGCCGGGGTGCGGGAGGACGAGGATCGTGGGGCCCTGGAGGGCTCGTACGGTCCTTTTGTGCTGTCCGGGGGCTGGTTGTGGTCGGCCGGTGACGGACGTGCGGGGGAGGGCCCTTCCCGGGGATTGTCAGTGCCGTCGGCCAGTGTGGGTGTGATTGGCTTGGGCGGGGCCGTTGGAGTTGGTGCCGGATGTTTCCGGGCACCCCAACCGGCCCTCCGGGGGGAGGGGGTTGAGATGACGTAAGTCAAAGAGCGCGGCAGGAGCTGCCGCTGGGGTCGTGTGCGTTCGGATGACTTGCCGGTCACCCGAGGCTCGTACCCCGGCTGCCAGTCAGCGGGCTTGCCGACCCTCTGAAGGCGTTTCGCCCACCCGGTTACCGGCCGGATGAACAGTTCGATTCATCACTACTGCAGGTGCAGTTGTCGCTCAGAAGAGGAGGACGAGGAAGGAAGCTCCACCGACCGCCCCGACGAAACGGGATCCACGCATGCTCGCCGTCCTGAGGACGGGAGTCGTGGCTGTGACCCCGGGGCCGTGTGGATCCGGGGGCTTTGTCGCCCTGCCGGGGAGGAAGGGCTTGTGACACCCCATCGGGGAGATGGGGCGGTGCAGGCCCGGAGTTGCGGGGTCGCACCAGGTGTCCCTGCCAGTGAGTGGGAGGGGCGTGCTGCCTCGCCCATGGGGAGAGGAGCTCTGTCATTTTGCACCACCGTTTCGTTGTTCGCCAGCACACGGGTGGCCGATTTGGGGCTGACTGTGGCCTTTGCGTGTTTCGTGTTGGGCAAAATCGTGGTCCGATTCGCCCGGTAGGGGCGGGTATCCGGTCTGAGTGGCGACTTCTCGCCGGCGTGGGGACGGGGACGGGGGCCGGCGAGTGAGCGGGGTCGCGGCTGTGGGCGGAGTGGGGGCTGGGGCCGGCTCGGGTGTGGGCTCGGGTTCCGATTCAGGCGTGGCGAGGGTGGCGCGGGCTTCTCGGGGTGGGGACCTGGTGCCGCGTCAGCGGCGGCGTGGGGTGCGGGGGGTGGTGCCGGAGCAGGCCGGGCCGGTGGAGCCTCGCGGCATCGGTGATCCCCTGCTGTTGACCGAGACGATGCGGCGGCGGCTCCTGGCGGCCGTGCTGGGGCTCGTGCACGCGGAGGAGCTGGCGGACGCCTCCGATGCCGAACGACTCGCTGCGGTGGTGCTGTTGTTCAAGACGAACGCGCGGGCCGGGCACATGGCCACGGTGCGGGCGTGGGAGCTCGGGCAGTGGATCGGGGTCTCGCGGTCCGCGGCCGCGCACGTCGTGCTGCCCGGGCTTCGAGAGGCGGGGGTGGTCGGGACGAAGGTGTTGAAGGACCACATCGGGCGGACCACCGGGTTGGGGTGCTGGGTGGTGCCGGCCTATCGGGCTCAGCAGGCGGTGGCTCGGGAGCGGGTGGCTGGTGCCGCGGTGGTCGACGGCTGCCTGGAGGAGCTCGGGCGTGGGGCTGGTGACGGCCTGGGCGGGAGGGCTGTGTCCGACCGGGAGAGGGCGTTGGCGCTCGGTCGGGCCGAGCTGGCGGTGGGGCTGCGGCTGTGTGAGGCGTTGTTCGCTCCTGGGTGGGAGCCGAAGGGGCGGGAGCCGATTCCGGCGGGGTTGCTCGGGCAGCGGACCGGGCGCGGGGCCGCGACGGAGCGGTTGGCGCTGTTGCTGATGGTGCTGTCCACCGGGCGCTCGGGGGCCGTACGCCTGTGTCCCGGCGTGGTGGAGACGCGTCGGGGGCGGGCGGCGGTGACGGTCGGGCGGTTGCTCGGGCGGTCTTCGGCGGTGGGGGGCCGGGTGCTGGAGCGGCTTCGGGAGGCCGGGGTCGTGCGGACCGAGAGGGTCGGCAACCGGTCGGGGCTGCGGGGGCGGGGCCGGGTGTGGGTCGAGGCCGTGGTGGAGGCGCGCGCGGGTGGGGTGGTTCGTGCGGCGCGGAGTGAGGAGTCCTTTGGGCTTCGTCGGGTTCCTGGCCGTGGGGTGGGGGTTGCTGGTGATGCCGCGGGCCTTGGTGTTTCTGGGTTCGGGGCGCGGGGTGACGCCGTTGGAGTGGGGCTTGGGCGTGGGGCTGGATTCGGTGTCGGGTTGGGCGAGGACGGGCTCGTACTCGTGCGGGCGCGGGTCGGTGTGGGCGTGCGCCAGGGGGGCGGTGGCTCGTGGGGTGCTGGGGCTGAAGGGGCCTGGGGGGCTCGGGGTGTGGGGAGTGGGTGGGGTGGTGGCGCCCGCGGTGGTGTTGTGGGTGGGGAGGGCGAGCGGGGCATGGGGCTCGGGGCTGCCGGGGGTGTGAATGCCGGTGGGGCTTCGGAGTTCGGGGTGGGGCGGGATCGCGAAGCCGGCGAAGTGGCGGGGGTGAGCGGTGGCCTTGGGGCTGCGGGTCGTGCGGTGGCCGGTTCGGTGGACACGGTGGACGAGGAAGCCTTCGGTGGGGCTTCGGAGTTCGGGGCGGGGGACGGGGGCTTCGAGGGCTCTGGGGGTCTCGGCGTCGTCATGGAGGTGGGGCCGGGGGCGTCGGTGGAGTGCGGTCTCGGATCTGGTGGGGGGTCCTCTGGTGCGCCGTGGGACGAGGCCGGTCTTGAGGGGCCGGGGACCGAGGCAGGGGGTGAGGACGGTGGGGTGCAGGGGCAGATGAGTGATGCCGCCGCGGAGTTGCTGGCGGGCATGAGGAAGGTCGCTCAGCGGAGCACCACGAAGGCCCGGCGGAAGGCGGCTCGGGAGGAAGAAGCCGTTCGGGAGCCGGTGAAGAGGCGGTTCGGGGGGAAGCCTGAGGACGAGGTTCCGAAGGCGAGGGAGGCCGTCCACGAGCTCAATGAGGGGCTGGCGGCGGCTCGTGCGGCGATTGTTTCGCGGGAGGAGCGCAGGCGGCTTTGGGGTCGTCAGAACGTGGCGTGGGGCAAGGGCCAGGCGGAACGATCACCCGTTGAAGGTTCAGAGCGCACGCGAACTGCACTCGGGGATGGAAGGGGTTCGGACGGGTCCGAAGTGCAGTTCCGAGCTGGGGGGATGGTCCCCGGATCGGGCGTCGGAGGCGGGATTTCAGAGCGCACGGGAAGTGCACCCCTCCACACTGTTCACGCTTCTTTGGCTGACGGGGTTGGGGAGCTGACTGTTGAGTCGGGCTTTTCCGGCGAAGCCGCAAGCCTGGCTGAGCCCCGGCGGCCGGAGCGCGCGTGCGCGCGCGAGGAGGGCCGGGAATTGACTCCCGGGGAAGTGGCCCGGGCTGAGGCCCGGGCGGCAGCGTCCCCGGAGAGGGCGAAGGCGCAGCGTGAGGAGATCGCGCGGCGGCTGGAGCAGGAGCGGCGGGAGGCCCGGAGGGCGGCGGCTCCTCCTCCCCCGGACGACCTGGTGCCGGTGCTGGAGCCGGTGCGGGCGCTGTGGGAGGAGCTGGACAAGTCGTGGGCCCGCGCGTACGTCGTGGCCAAGGTCTCCGTGGAGCTCGGTGTGATCGCGGGGTTCACCGGTGAGGCGCGGGCCGGGAAGGTGTTGGCCGATCGGTTTGCCAGGCGGCTGTTGGAGCAGGGCGGGCCTGGCCAGGTCGGGGAGGCTCGGGCCTGGTTGGTCCGGCGGGGTCTCCCCCGGCGTTCGGACTGCTCGGACGAGCGGTGTGATGAGGGCGTGCTCCTGGGACCTGGGCCTGGGCCGGGCGAGGAGTGCCAGGTCTGTGCGGAGCGCCTGTACGCGTTGCGTGAGGAGCGTCGGCGGGTCAAGGGCGAGGTGTGGGACCGGGTGAGGGAAGGGCAGTTGGAGGAGGACGGCGCTCGGGCCGAGACCGATGCTCGGCTGAGGGAGGCCGAGGGGCTGCGGCGGGCCGAACGTGAGGCCCGGCATGAGGCGGCTGCCGCGCTGCGGGGTGAGAGGGTGGAGTGTTCGGTCTGCGGGTGCCGGGTGCACAAGTCCGGCAAGGCCTTGGAGGACGGGTTGTGTTCGGCTTGCCGGTACGAGCGGGAGCGGGATGCTCGTCGAGCGGCTGGGGGTGGGCCGGGTGGCGAGGCAGTGGCTGGGGGCGGGCTCGGTGATAACGGCGTTATCGGTTCGGTGGGTTCCGCGGACTCGGAGGGCTGGAGGGGCCTTGAGGGGTCCGCGGGCTCGGGTGGGTTCGCGGCTGCTGTGGGATTCGTCGGTGAGGAGGGGGAGCCGGCGCGGCTGGTCGGGGCATGGCCGGTGGGGCTGGGTGATAACGGCGTTATCGGTCGCGGGAGTGATAACGCCGTTATCGATGGATCCGAGGGCGGGCCGGGGACTCCCCCGATGGGCGCTTCCGAGGAGCTGGTGAGCGGGAGGCTGCGGCGCCGGTCCCGTCGGAAGCGGCCGAAGTGGAAGAACCGGTGGCATTGGGGTCCGCAGGATCTTTGGGGGCCGGTCGGTCCGCCCGGGTCCGGTGGGCCTGTCGATCCTGAGGAGGGTGAGGGCTCCTGAGGATCGGGGCTTCGGAGGGCTGGGGTTCGGGCTTCGGCGGGCTCAGTTGGGATGGGGCTGGGGGGTCGGGTGAGGCTCGGGTGTCGGGGTGGGCTCGGGGCTGGGTGATAACGCCGTTATCGGTTTCCGCTTCCCGGTTCGGCGGCGCCGGTCGCCCGCGCCACTGATAACGGCGTTATCGGGGTGGGCCGGGGGTCGGTGGGGTGGGTGAGGGCAGGGCTCACCGGGGTGGGGTGATAACGCCGTTATCAGGTGCCCGGGGGCGCTCGGGGTGCGGCGGGCGGGGGATGTGAGTGGCGGGGTGTGGTGATAACGGCGTTATCAGGGTGGCTTCGCTCCCCCGGTTGGTTCGTTGATCGGTGGTTCCGGCGTGGGGTGCGGGGGTGGTGTGGGACCCGTGGGTGATAACGGCGTTATCGGTCGGCGGGCGGGGCGGGGTGGGTTCGGTGATAACGGCGTTATCGGCGGGACACGCTGGGGTGGGGAGTGTTTTGCTGAGGGGAAGTTAGTAAGCTTCCCTCATGGTGAGCTCTAGCCCCTCCGGAGACAGGGAGAAAGTTGTCTCCAAGTTGCCGTCTCAGCTCCGACAGGACCTGAAGGTCCGGGCTGCTGAGCTGGGAGTCGACATCCAGGACGCCGTGGCCGAGGCCATTCAGGCGTGGCGGGTTTCCGACGCGAAGCACGAGACCGTCGAGACCGCGGGGTCGTTGCCCTTCTCCACCTGGCTGGTGCCGGGGCAGTGGGACGGGCTGAAGGGCACGTGCGGGGAGAGGGGGATCCCGTACGTGCAGGGGCTGGCGCAGTCGGTGGCGCTGTGGCTTCAGGAGCACCCCTCCCCCAAGTACCGGCCCGTGACCGGGATCCCCCGCCGACTGGTGGTGTGCAACCAGAAGGGTGGGGTCGGCAAGACGGCGGTCGCCGCCGGCGTCGGCGAGGCGCTGGCGGAGGGCAAGGAGTTCGTCGTCACCGGGAAGTCCGACCGGGGCGAGGAGCTGGAGGAGTTCCGTGGCCAGGGGCTGCGGGTGCTCATCGTGGACTACGACCCGCAGGGGCACCTGACCAAGCAGCTCGGGCTCCAGGACCTGCCGCCGAAGGGGCCGAGCCTGGCCAAGTTCATGGCCGGGCAGGTGAAGGACGGGTCCATCAAGGATCTGGTGGTCAAGGTCGAGGACGAGCGCTACGGGGACCGGTTGCACGTGCTGCCGTCCTGCCCCGACGCGTTCCTCCTGGACATCATGATCGCGATGGACCGGAACCGGCAGGCGACGCTGGAGCGGGCGTTGGAGCCGCTGGAGTCGGACTACGACGTGATCGTCATCGATTCCCCGCCCAGCCTGGGTGTGGGCATGGACGCGGCGATCTACTACGGGCGGCGGCGCGAGGGCGAGGCGGCCGGGGCCTCCGGGGTGGTCATCACCGTGCAGGCCGAGGACTCCTCGGCGGACGCCTTCGCGATGCTCATCGACCAGATCGAGTCGGGCAAGGGCGACTGGCGCATCGACGTGGACTACCTGGGGCTCGTCGTGAACATGTACGACGCCCGCGACGGGTACATCGTCACCTCCTCGCTGCGGGAGTGGGAGTCGATCGGGGATCCGCGGGTGCTGGCGAAGATCGGCAGGCTCAAGGAGCAGCGGGAGGCGGTCCGGAACAAGCGGCCGTTGCTGTCCTACGCGCCGGAGTGCGAGCAGGCCATGTCCATGCGGAAGATCGCGAAGGAGATCGCGTGAGCACCCGACAGAGCGCTGCCGATCGGGTGGGCGGGTCCTCCGCCTTCGGGCGGGCGGCGCAGGCCCGCAGCATCCGGCATCAGCTGATCGCGGATGTGACGGGTGAGGAGGAGACCGTCGCGGGGCCGCCGGCCTCGTTGGAGCTGCACGAGATCAGCACCAACCCCGACAACCCGCGGGAGACCTTGGCGGAGCTGGAGGGGCTGGCCGCCAGCCTGACCGAGATCGGGCAGGTGCAGGCGATCACCGTGGCCACGGTGGACGCCTACCTGGAGCACCGGCCCGGGCGGGCGCGGGAGCTGGAGCCGGGCGCGCGGTACGTCGTCGTCGACGGGCACCGGCGGCTGGCGGCCGCCCGGGAAGCGGGACTCGGTTCGCTGCGGGTCACGGTCAACGACGCGTTGGCGGCCACGGACGAGGCGCTGCTCGAAGCGGCCTTCGTGGCGAACGCCCAGCGGGAGAACCTGAGCGATCTGGAGGAGGCGCAGGCGCTGACCCGGCTGGTGGAGCTGTACGGCTCCCAGCACAAGGCGGCGCGGCGGCTCGGGGTCACGCAGGCGTACATCTCGCAGCGGCTGTCGCTGCTGGCCTTGGCTCCGGACCTCCAGGCGGACCTGGAGGCCGGGCGGCGGAAGGTCGAGCACGTGCGGGGGCTGGCGCGGCTCAGTCACGAGGAGCAGCGGGAGACGGCGGATCAGCGGGCCGCCGACCAGCGGGCCGCGGGGTCGCGGCGGCGCGGTGGAGCGGGTGGCGCCGGGGGCGAGGCCGAGGTGGCGGCCGGCGCCGTTCCGGGGTCGCAGCCGGTGTCGCTGCCGGTGCAGGGGGCCGGGCGGACTGATAACGGCGTTATCGGTGGCGGGGCTCCGGGCGCGGCTCAGGGTGATAACGGCGTTATCGGTTCGGGTGGCCCGGGGGCCGGAGGCTCCGGTGATAACGGCGTTATCAGTGGGGGAGGGGCCGGCGGCGGGGGTGCGGCTTCGGTGCCGGACGCCGGGGAGCTGTCGTCGGGGTCGGAGGAGGCCGCGGGTGATAACGGCGTTATCGGTTCGGCGGCGGCCGGGGCCGGTGGTGGCTCGGGTGATAACGGCGTTATCGGGGGCGAGGGCGCTCGCGAGGCAGGCTCCGGTGATAACGGCGTTATCGGGGAGAGCGGGTGGGATCCCAACCTCGTGGACATCCGCAAGCTCAACCGGATGCCGTGGCACGACGGGGACCAGGTCGCGGACCTCGTCTTCGAGAAGATGGGCGCGGAGCCGCGGGCCGTGCTGTTGGCCCGGCTGCTGGCCGCTTCGGAGGGGGCGGACCAGTAGGGGAAGCGTAGGGGGAGTCGTACGAGGGGCCGTTCCGCCGGGTGGCGGAGCGGCCCTTTCGCGTGGGGGCGGGAGGGACGGGTGGGGTGGTCGGGGTGGGTGGCAGTTGTTGCCGGGCAGCTTGTGGCCAGCGGTTTTCCCTGCCCTCGCGGGGACGCGGTTCCTAACCTGATCCGGCAGGGCAGTGCGGTTCGGAACGGGGGAGGCTGCTATGGCGCTCTGGCACCGGGACGATGCGTTCGCCCGGCTGGACATGATGCTGAAGGCGTGCGAAACGGGCGGGGCGGGCATCGCCCTCGTCGAGGGTCCGGCCGGATGTGGCAAGTCCGAGTTGCTGCAGGAATTCGCGGAGCTCGCCGTGCGGGGCGGGATCACGGTCCTGCGGGCCGCGGGTACACCGGGGGAGCAAGGAGTGGGGCACACCCTGCTCCGCCGGCTCGCCGCGGGGCTGCCCGCCGGGGCCCTGCCCGCTGACGGCGGGGTCCCGGCGGTGCACGTCTTCGAGGAGGCGCTGCGCACGGTCGCGGGTCCGTCGCCGGTCGTGGTGTGCGTGGACGATCTGCACCACGCGGACGGGCCCTCGCTGGACTATCTGCTCGAACTCACGCGGTCGTTGCGGCGGGTGCCGCTGCTGCTGGTCCTCGCGCAGCCGACCGGGCAGGGACCGGCGGACACCGCCCAGGTCCGTACGGAGATCCTGCGGCACCCGGGATTCAGTTGGATCCGGGTCGGGCGGCTGGACCAGGCCGCCACCGGTGCCGTACTCACCCGGCACACGGGGACGCCCTCCGCCGCGCTCGCCGCGCACCTGCACAAGGTGACCGGGGGGAACCCGCTGCTGCTGAAGGCGCTGTTGACCGAGCATCCCGTACCGGAGGCCGGGGCCCGGGAGTGGCCCGCTCCGCTGCCCGGCGGACCCTTCGCCGAGGCGGTCACGGTGTGCCTGCGGCGCACCGGGGCCGAGGCGCGGTTCCTCGCGGCGGCCCTGGCCGTGCTCGGGGACGAGGCCGGGGCGGGGCTCGTCGGTGAGCTGGTCGGTGCGAGTGCGCACGCGGTGCGGCAGGCCCTGGCGGTCCTGGAGGACACCGGGCTGACCGAGGGCCACCGGCTGCGGCACCCCGCGGCTGCGGCCGCGGTGCTGGAGGCGGTCGAGCCGGACACGCGGGCGCTGCTGCGCTGGAAGGCCGCACGGGCGCTGTACCGGGGGCGGGCCCATGCCTCGGTGGTCGCGGGGCAGCTGTTGGCGGCGGAGGGATCGCCGTCGGGGGTGGGGATCGTCGGTGCGCTCGGGGTCGGGGGCGGCCTCGGGGGCGCGCCCGGGGGCGAGGGCCGTGGGCCGGTGGGTTCGGGAGGGCCGGTGGTCGTGGCCGGTGTCGGGGCGGACTCGGGGGAGTGGGCGGTGGCCGCGCTGCGCGAGGCCGCCCGGCAGTCGCTGCTCGACGACGACTGCGCGTACGCGACCTGCTGCCTGGAGCTGGCCCGCCTGCTCGCCGGGGACCGGCCCGAGCGCCGGGAGATCGAACTCCAACTGGCCGCGGTGACCTGGCGGGCCGATCCCGCGGCCGCGGAACGGTACCTGGAGGGTCCGCTCGCCGCGGTGCGGGAGGGCGTACTGCCCGCCGCTCCGGCGGGGTGGTTGGCACGACTGCTGGTGTCGCAGGGGCGGGTGGAGTGTGCTTCCGACACCTTGGAGCGGACCGCCGCGCGGGACGGGGCCGAAGCTCCGGCGGTGCCGCGGGAGGATCCGTTGCGTCCGCTGTTCGCCCTGCCCCCCGTGGGCGGGCGGGAGCATGCGCCCTCGACGGTCCCGGCGGCGCCGGGACGGCTGCGGGACTGCGGGGCGTTGTGGGCCCACCCCGGTGGTGGTCCCACCGACCTCGCGGCCGTGGAGCGGCTGTTGAAGGCGACCCCGCTCGCCCACGCGACCTTCGACCCGCTGGGCCAGGCGGTGCGGACCCTGCTCCACGCCGACCAGGCGGACCGGGCCGTCGTGTGGTGCCAGAAGCTCCAGGCGCAGACCGATCCCGTACGGACACCGGGCTGGTTCGCGGCCTTCGGGCACCTCCACGCGGAGGCGCTGCTGAGACTCGGTGACCTCGCCGGTGCCGAACGGGAAGCGGCGGCCGCCGCGACCGCGGTCGCCGGGCGGGGCTCGGTCTTCCTCTTCGCCCCGCTCGCCACCGAGGTGCTGGCGCTGACCGCGCGCGGTCGGTACGAGATGGCCGCGCGGCGGCTGGAACTCCCGGTGCCGGAGGAGCTGTTCTCCAGCGTCCACGCCATCGGCTACCTCCGGGCCCGCGGGCACTACTACCTGGCTACGCACCGGCCGCAGGCCGCCGTCGGGGAGTTCCTGGACGCGGGGCGGCTGGCCCGGCGGTGGAACCTGGACCGGCCCCGCTTCGCGCCCTGGCGCACCGATGTCGCCGAAGCGCTGCTGATGCTCGGTGAGCACCGGCAGGCCGAGCGGTTCATCGCCGAGCAGTTGGCGATGCCGGAGCCGCGGAGCGCGCGGGTGCAGGGGATCTCGCTGCGGCTGCGGGCCGCACTGGGTGCCCCGGCGCAGCGGCCCAAGGTGCTGGGGCGGGCGGTGGAGGAACTCCGCAAGTCCGGTGACCGGCTGGAGCTCGCGCGGGCCCTCGCCGATCTGGGGCGCTCCCTGCAACTGGTGGGGGAGGGGACGCGGGCCGGCATGGTGACGCGGCGGGCCTGGCAGTTGGCCGCCGACTGCGGGGCGGCGCCCTTGTGCGAGCAGATTCTGCCCGGGCAGGCGAGGGTGGCTGCCGCGGGTGGGGCGAGTGGTGTGGCTGGTGGGGGCGGCGCAGGGGGCGGGGGCGGCGTGGGTGGTACGGGAGTCGGTGGCGTGGACGGGGGGCGTGGGGCCGGAGCCGGGGCTGCGATGGGGGCGCTCAGTGAGTCGGAGCGGCGGGTGGCGGCGCTGGCGGCCTACGGGTACACCAACCGGGAGATCTCGGCGAAGTTGTACATCACGATGAGTACCGTCGAGCAGCATCTGACGCGGGCGTACAAGAAGTTGAACATCAGTCGGCGGCAGGAGCTGCCGATGGATCTGCAGTTGGAGGAGCCGGTGGGGTAGGGCGGGGCTCTCGGGGTGGGGCTTCGGGGCAGGGTGGTGGGCTCGGTACTGATAACGGCGTTATCGGTGCCGGGCCCCGTTTGCTTGTGCCGGGGGCTTCTTCCCCCACCCCGCCCCTTCCCGTGACCGGGGCTGCGCCCCGGGCCCCGGGCGGGGGCTTCGCCCCCTGCACCCCCGTTCGGGGGCTCCGCCCCCGGGCCCCCGCGCCTCAATCGCCGGCGGGGCTGGGT
>NZ_JBEOSD010000197.1:0-13306 GCF_040302735.1 Streptomyces sp. NPDC097619
ACCGCAGGGCGGACGCGTTCGCGACGAGCTGGGGCACGAGCTCCGCCAACACCTCGGCCGAGGGCACGAGCCCCGCCGCGACCAGCTCCTCCACGGGCGCGCTGAGCGCCGACCGCACCGGCGCGCCCAGCCGCGACGGTACGGGTGTCCCCGCGGGCAGCCCCGTCCGGGCGGCCTCCTCCGCGGTGACCGGCAGCAGAAGTGCCGCCGGGTCGGAGAGCCCGTCGCGCGGGTCCAGCGGGTCCAGTCGGTCCGCGAGCACCGCGGCGATCTCGTGGTGCGGGGGCAGCGCGGCCTGCCGCGCCTGCGCGGTCCGCAGCCGGACGTGATCGGGCGAACCCGGCAGCCCGCGCCGGGCCACCACCGAGTCCACGGCGTGCCGCAGCAGCCCCGCGAGCCGGGCTGTCAGCTGTCGGCCCGCCGCGGCCTCCGTCAGGGCCCGCAGCATGATGCCGGTGTTCGACTTCGGATCCCGGTGCTTGCCGCAGCGGGTGTGGACCGCCGCCAGCTCCCGGTACCGCTCCAGGAGGACCGCCGCCTCCGCGCACCCGGCCTCGATCGCGGCCCCGGCCGTCCGGCCCCCGGCCTCCTCGGTCCGGCCCGCGGCCCCGGGTGACGGGCCGGCGGTCCGCGTGCACGGGTCGGCGCCGTCCGGGTCCGACCGGCGGACCAGCCAGTAGGTCAGCAGGACGTCGTCGAAGGGCCGCCACACCGCCAGCGCCTCCCGCTGGGTCTCGACGGCGTCCCGCGGCCCCCGGGCCCGCAGCGCGCCCGCCGCCGCTCCGACGCTGCCCCGGTGCACCCGGTCGGCGTCCACGGCGGGCCGGTCCGTCACCCGGGGCAGGAAGCGCAGGCGTCCGGCGAGCGGACGCACCTCCGCGACCAGGGCCGCGGCCGCCGCGTAGTCCTCGGCCCGGACCAGCCAGGCCACCGTCAGCAGGACGGCCTCCTCCGGCCGCAGCAGCGCGTAGCGCCCGCTGTCGAGCAGAGCCCACAGCTCGGCCAGGCCCTCCTCCTCCAGGAAGTGGGCGAACAGCGCCGCGCGTTCCGCGGGGACGCCGGCCCGTCGGGCCCAGGCGGTCTCGTCCGCGCCGAGGGGTCCGTCCGCGGCGGCCTCCCCCGTCGCGAACCCACCGCGGACCACCTTGGGGGTCGCCCAGACGGGCAGCCCCGCCACCGGGGTCCGCGAGCCGATCGACAGGCTGCCGTCCGCGATGCCCGCGAGCACCGCCCGCCACTGCCGGACCCTGTTCCCGGCCCGGTCCCGCACCGAGGGGTCGGCGTGGGTCCGCGCGGTGTGCAGGGCGCGTGCCAGTCGGTCGGCGGCGTAGGCGGGAGAGACGGATCCTGACGCGGATCCGCAGGTGGAGCCGGACCCAGAGCCGGTGACGGGCGCGGACGCGGAGCGGAGTCGGGCGGCGGACTGCGGATGCTGCTGGTCAGCGCTCTCGTTCATAAGCCGGCGTGGCAGGTTCTGCCCCTGCGCCCTCCGGGTCTGGAGCCCGGTGCTCTGGCTGACTGAGCTACACGCCGTTCGGTGGACCCGACCCTAGGCGGGCCGAGGCCGACCCGGCAACGCAATTCCCGTGCCCCGCCCGGGAACGGCACCGGCCCGCCCGGCGTCCCCCACCCTGCGGGATCCTGACCGGTACCCGGACCGACCCGGCCCGGGCCGACCGGCGGCGACGGGGACACGGTCCCGGGAGACGGTTCCCGCGCACGGGCACACGACGACCACATGGGGGAGAGGGGCGCGGTATGGCGGGAGCGGGCGGCAGGAGGGGGCCGGGCCTCGTGGCCCTGGCGGTGGGCGTTCCCGTGGTCGCCGCGGGCACGGTGATCGTCCTGGCGTTCGCGGGCGCGGGCCCGCCGGAACCCGGACCGCTGCACCGGGACGCGGCGGCCTACCTGGAGGCCGTCGGGGGCGGTGGGGCCGCGATCCCGGCCGCGCGCCCGGCCTGCCCCGCGGACGGTCCGGACCCGGCGGCGGAACTCCGGCGCCTGGCAGGGGCCTTCGGCCACCGCATCGTCTCCTCCGGCGAGAGCGGGGACACCGCCCACCTCGACGCCGACCTGCTGCCGCCCGGCGGCGCCGAGGTCGCCGTCGTCCTGGACCTGCGCCGGAGCGAAGGCCGGTGGCAGGTCTGCGCCGTGACCACCGGCCGTACCGCGATCGACCCCTTCTGACCGCCGGGGCCGCGAGGCGCTCGCGGTCCCCGCGTCACCTATCGGGGCGCGCGCCGCATCGCCCACAGGGCGGGACCGCCGCCCGGGAGCCGCAGCTCCTCGCGCACGACGAAGCCGAAGTGCTCGTACAGGGGCAGGTTGTCGGGCTTGGAGGACTCCAGGTACACCGGTAGCCCCGCCCGGTCCGCTTCCGCCAGACCCGACCGGAGCAGGGCCGAACCGTGACCCCGCCCCCGGGCGGCCGGGTCCGCTCCGACCACCGCCAGGTACCAGTGCGGCTCCTGGGGGGCGTGCGCGGCGGCGGCCGCGACGGCCTCCCCGAACAACTCGGCCCGGTCACCGAGGATCTCCCGGAGCAGCCGTACGGTCTCCTCGTCGGGGACGGCCTTCTCCGCCCCCTCCGGCGGGACCCAGAACGCGGCCGCCGCGTCGGTGCGTTCACACCGGCCGTGGAGTCCGTACTGCCGGGTGAAGAGCGTGCCGAAGTAGCGCTCCAGCCGTTCCGGTCGGGTCTCGTCGGAGGGGAAGAACCACCGCATCATCGGGTCGTCCACGAAGGCGCGGGACAAGTGGCGGGCGACCGCCGGGGCATCGGCGGTCACGGCCGCCACCGGTGTGTTCGAGAGGTGCACACCGCCCATTCTGCACCTTGATGATCTTTAACCTCCGGGGGGTCCCCCAGGGCCCTCCCGGTGGGTCACGCCTCCCCGGACGCCCTCTCCTTGAGGAACCGCTCCACCTCGCCGGCCACGCTCGGCTTCACCGCCGAGGACCGCGCACCCGGCCGCGCCGGCCCCTCGTGCACCCCGAGTCCGCCCACCCACACGTACCCGAAGGCCGTCTCGCCGCCGATGCTCGGACTGACCTGGACGTCCACCTGCGCCAACCGGGCCGAGGGCGCCGCCACGTACAGGGTGGCCGTCACCCGCCGCTGCGGATACAGGTTGAACCCGTCGATCCGGTCGGCCCCCTGTTCGTCCACGAAGGGCCCGTGCCCGTCGCGCCCCACCCGCACGTTGTAGTGGTAAGGGTGCGAGGTCAGCTCGATCTCGAAATGACCGGCGCCCCGGTTCTCGAACGTCACGTGGAACCCCAGGTAGGTCAGTCCCCGGGCATCCCGGTGCCGGCCGCGCGACGGCACCGCCTTCCGGAGCCCGTGCACCCGCACCCGGAGCCCCGCCCACTCCTGCGACTGGTACTCCTGCCAGTCCCCGAACACGTTCGGTACGTCCACGACCCCGCCCCCAAGTCCGCCCGCTC
Organism: Streptomyces sp. NPDC097619; assembly: GCF_040302735.1. Lineage (NCBI taxonomy): Bacteria > Bacillati > Actinomycetota > Actinomycetes > Kitasatosporales > Streptomycetaceae > Streptomyces > Streptomyces sp. NPDC097619. The sequence continues at coordinate 3,448 of NZ_JBEOSD010000197.1, forward strand.
CCAACGCCCTTCAGACTAGGGCGCCGGCCGGCCCCGTGGGGCCGAGCCCGCCGTACCCGAGGCCCCGGCCGACCCGGCGGCACCACGGCCCGGCACGGACCGGGACCCGTCGGTGGGCGCACCGGCAGCGGCACCGGCGGCTCCCGCCGCCCCGACTCCGGCGGGCGCCGCCGGCCGCGGCTCCGGAGCGCGTTCCGGCCGCAGACCCACGATCAGGGCGCCCACCACCACCGCCATGCCGAGCCACACGGTCGGGCGCGGGGCGCCGCCGCCCGACGCGGTGTGCGCCAGCGCCGCCGCGACCGGAGCCACGCCCGTCAGCAGCCCGGCCCGCGCCGAACCGGCCGCCGACACGGTGGCGTACCACAGCACGAACGCCAGCGCCGTGACGAGGACCGCCAGGTACCCCACGGCCGCCCAGTCCGCCCCGTCCAGACGGGCCACGGCCGCCGGTCCCTCCACGGCCACGCCCAGCACCACCAGCAGCGCCGCGCCGAGCCACGCCGCGTGCAGGGACACCCCCCAGGGCCCGTGGCGGCCCAACACCGGGACCGCGAGCAACGTGAACGCGGCCTCGCAGGCCAACGCCAGGGCCGCCCAGGCGGTGCCCGCGGCGTCGGTGCGCCCGGTGCCCTCCACCAGCACCGCTCCGACCACCACCACCGAGGCCGTCACCAGCACCCGGGCGCCGGGCCGCCGCCCCTCCAGCAGCGGACCCACCAGGCCCAGGACCACGGGCACGCAGGCCATCGCGACGGCGATCACGGCCGGTTCGGCGTGCGCCACCCCCCGCACCACCGCCACGTTGAACAGCACCAACCCCACCGCCGCGAGGCCCACCAGCCACAGCCACTCCCGCCCCCGGGGCCGCACCAGCGGGGCCCGCACGGCCCGCGCCAGCAGGAACAACACCAGGGCGGCCAGGCCGTAGCGGACCGCCTGGGAGGTCAGCAGCGGGGCGTCGGTGAGGGTCCGGGACACCGCCACACTCGCGCCCACCAGGGCCATTCCCGCCGCCCCCGGGGCCAGGGCGCGCAACGAGGAGGTCGGGGCGTCGGGGGCGGCGCCGGAAGGGCCGTCGGGGGCGGGGGAGCCGTGCGTCGTCATGGCTCCACCCTGCGGCACCATTGGCGCCATGAGCAGGTCCAAAGCAGACCCGTCCGACAGGTCCAATGAGCGGCCGACCGCGTCCGTGGCGCCCGGCCCCGATTTCCTCCAACTCGACATCGGCCAGGCCCCGCCCCGAGGCCGCACCGACTGGTTGACCGGCCGGCTCCGCCAGGCCGTCGCGGACGGACGCCTCCCCGTCGGCAGCCGGCTCCCGGCCGGCCGGGCCCTCGCCGAGGAACTCCGCGTCTCCCGGGGCGTGGTGACCGAGGCGTACCGACGGCTCGCCGAGTCCGGGCAGACCGCGGGCCGCGGCCGACACGGCACGATCGTCGTCGCCGCCCCGACCGCCCCGACCCCGCCCCCGGCCCGGGGCGAGCCCGACCCGGCCCGCCGGTCCGCCCCGGGGCCCGGGACCGCCCGGACCGCGACCCGACCGCGCCCACCGGTCGCCCCCACCCGCCTCCGCGCGGCGGCCACCGGCACCGGCAGCGCCCTCGCGATCGAGGAACTGCGTTCCCTGGACTGCCGGTTCGACCTCGCACCCGGGGTGCCCGACCTCGCCGCCTTCCCCCGCACGGCCTGGCTGCGCGCCGAACGCGCCGCCCTCACCGGGCTGGACCCGGCCGCCTTCGGCTACGGGGACCCGCAGGGCACTCCCGCGCTGCGCCGCGCGGTCACCGACTGGCTGGCCCGCAACCGCGGCGTCCGCGCCGACCCTGCCGAGGTGGTCGTCGTCGCCGGGGTGGCCCAGGGGCTGGCCCTCCTCGCCGGACTGCTCCGCGAGGAGGGGATCGACCGGATCGCCGTGGAGGACCCGGGTTCCCTCGGGGGCCGCCGCCAGTTGGAGGCCCACGGGATGACCACCGAGCCGGTGCCGGTGGACGCCGCCGGCCTGGACGTGGCCGCGCTGCGGGCGGGCGGGGCCCGCGCCGTCCTGACCACGCCCGCCCACCAGTTCCCCACCGGCGCCGTCCTCGGCGGGGACCGCCGCCGCGAGCTGCTGGCCTGGGCGGAGGCCGGCGGCCTGGTCATCGAGGACGACTACGACGCCGAGCACCGCTACGACCGCCCGGCCGTCCCCGCCCTGAAGTCCCTGTTGCCGGAACGGGTCTGCTACGCGGGCAGCGTCTCCAAGCTCCTCGCCCCCGCCCTCCGCATCGGCTGGCTCCTCGTGCCCGAGGCGTACCGGGAGCGGCTGGTCCACGCCAAGCGGTACGCGGACCTGGGCAACGCCGCCCTGCCGCAGCTGGCCCTCGCCCGCCTCATGGAGTCCGGGGACCTGGAACGGCACCTGCGGCACGTCCGGCGCCGGCACCGGCGCCGCCGGGACGCCCTGCTCACCGCGATGGCCGACCGGCTCCCGGGCGCCACGGTGCGGGGGGCCGCCGCGGGACTGCACCTGACGGTGACCTTCGACGGAGCCTTCAGCGACGTCGACCTGGCCGGGGCGGCCCTGGCGCGGGGCGTCAAGACGCACCCGCTGTCCTGGCACCGGGTCCGCCCCGGCCCGCCCGGACTCGTCCTCGGCTACGCCGCCACGCCCCCCGCGGACTTCCCCGGAGCCGTCGCCGCCCTCGCCGACGCCCACCGCGGCGTCTCCTGAGCGGGGCGCCCGGTCTCAGGGGCGGGGCAGGGCCTCGGCGAGCGCGATCTGCGCGGGATCGACGGAGGTCCGGCCGTCCTCGACGTCCCACAGGGCGTTCTGGAGCAGCCGGGCCAGCGTCCAACCGGCGGCCCGGTCCCGGTCCAGCTCCAGGGCCTCGGTCAGCAGGTCGAAGCGGCGGCGCACCGTGCGGGCCACCTCCCGGTTCGCCACGAGCCGCTCCCGGCCGGAGTCGAGCGCGGGCCACAGGTCGAACCCGGGGTCGCCGACGAGGGGTTCGGGGTCGATGGCCAGCCAGGGTTCCCGCTCGCCGGCGAGCACGTTGTCCGCGTGGAGGTCCCAGTGCAGCATCCGGTCCCCGGGCTCACCGGCCAGCTCGGTCAGGGCGGCGGCCCAGTCGGCCAGCCGGCGCCGGTCCGCGGGGTCCGGCAGGGCGGCCAGGGCGGCCGGCACCTCCGCGAGCATGTCCTCGGCGACCCGGCCGAGACGCGGCAGGTCCGCCGGGGCCGGTCCGGCGTGCAACCGGGCCAGGATGCCGGCGAGGATCCCCGTCGCGCGGTCGTCGTCCGCCAGGGAGGCCAGGGACCGGGCTCCGTCCAGGCGCTCCAACAGAGCGGCCCCGCGCCCCGGGTCCGCGTCCAGCAGCCGCACGATGCCCCGCCCCTCCCAGGCCCGCAGCCCGGACAGCGCGGCGGCCGTCTCCGCGCGGGGCATCTGGAGCCGGAGCACGGCGGGGCCGCCGTCCCGGTCGCGCACGGGGACCACCAGAGCGGCCTCGCCGGAGCGGAGCTCCCCGTCGCGGGTCAGCTCCCAGCGGTCCGCGAGCTCGGCCACCAGGGCGGGCAGGCCCGCGATCCACTCCCGCTCCGGCGCGCGCCCGTGCGCGGTGTGCGAAGCGACGAGGGCCGCGGGGACCTCGATGTGTCGGGGGTCCACGGACGTCCTTCCTGAGCGGGGCCGGGGCGGGTCAGGCGGCGGTGAGGCCGCCGGCGCCGGGCAGCGGGACCAGCGAGGCGTACTCCAGGGGCGCCGACGGGTCGATCGACACGTGCAGCGGCGCGGGCTCGGCCCCCGAGCGGACCAGGAGGTCGCCCACGGCGGCGATCATCGCACCGTTGTCGGTGCACAGGGTCATCGGCGGGACGCGCAGCTCGATCCCGGCGGAGGCGCACCGCTTCTCGGCCAGCCCGCGGACCCGGGAGTTCGCGGCCACCCCGCCGACCACGATCAGGGTCCGCACCCCGAACTCCTTGCACGCCGCGACCGCCTTGCGGGTCAACACGTCCGCCACCGCCTCCTGGAGGGCGGCGGCCCCGTCGGCGACCGGCACCTCCGCCCCGCGCGCCCGGTGCCCCTCCACCCAGCGGGCCGCCGCCGTCTTCAGGCCCGAGAAGGAGAAGGCGTACGGATCGTCACCGGGCCGGGTCAGCGGTCGGGGGAAGGTCACGGCCTTCGGGTCGCCCTCGCGGGCGGCCCGGTCGATGGCCGGACCCCCGGGGTAGGGGAGCCCGAGGATCCGGGCCACCTTGTCGAAGCACTCCCCGGCCGCGTCGTCCAGGGTGTCGCCCAGGTGCACGATCGGTTCCCGGACCAGGTCCCGGACGAGGAGCAGGGAGGTGTGGCCGCCCGAGACGATCAGCACCACGCAGGGCTCGGGCAGCGGGCCGTGCTCCAGCGTGTCCGCGGCCACGTGGCCGGCGAGGTGGTGGACCCCGTAGAGGGGCACGTCCGCCGCGAAGGCGAGGGCCTTGGCCCCGGCCAGCCCCACCTGGAGGGCCCCCGACAGGCCGGGTCCGGTGGTCACGGCCACCGCGTCGATGCCGTCCGGACCGATCCCGGCCTCCGCCAGGGCCCGGCCCACCACCGGGGCGAAGGACTGGAGGTGGGCACGGGCCGCGATCTCCGGTACCACGCCCCCGAAAAGGGCGTGCTCGTCCATGCTCGACGCCACCACGTGCGCCAGGAGCCTGCCGTCCTGCACGATGCCCGCGCCGGTCTCGTCACACGAGGACTCGATTCCCAGCACCACCGGTCCGCCCACGGGACCCTCCTTCTGCTCAATTACTGCAACTGCAATATATGTGCAAGAAGCGGGCCGCTCGATCGGGGGAAGAGCGTCACGGGGCGGTTCCCCGGCTCCGCCCGCGGCCCACACATCACCGCATGAACGTCACCGCCAACATCGACAGTACCCGCCCCGTGGCCACCCTGATCAACGTCTTCACCGTGCCGCCCGGTCGCCAGCAAGAGCTCATCGAGCTGCTCGCCCACGCCACCGAGACCACGATGAAGCACCGCCCCGGCTTCATCTGTGCCAATTTCCACGCCAGCCAGGACGGCGAGCGCGTGATCAACTACGCCCAGTGGGAGACCGAGGAACACTACCGCCGGATGCTCGCCGACCCGGAGGCCCGGGTGCACATGGACGAGGCGGCCGGCATCGCCACCGACGTCCAGCCCCGCCTCTTCCGCGTCGCCTCGCACCACCCCAGGGCCTGACCGCCCCCGTTCCCGGCCCCCGCTCCCGGCCCCGATCCCCTTCTCGGCCCCGGGCGCGGGGGCTTCCTCGTGCCCGGGGCCGGTCCCGGTGCGTTCCGGGTCCGGTCCCGGGTCGGGTGGAACGACCCGATCCGGTCATGGTGGGTGGCCGTTCGGTGAACCGCGCGGGGCCCTCCGCGGGAGAGCGGTCGTCGAAAGGGGAGCTCAGGGGCGGATGGTGCGGAGCCCGTCCGCTGAGCGGACACCGGGTCGCCACCGGTCCCACCCGGGGTGAGCTGCGCGGATCGCGGACCCGCGCCACCCAGTGATCCGATATGCGGAACGGGTGTCCGTAAATCGGCGCTCGATATGCGAACGCCCTTCGGATCAGACAGAGTTGGTCCCGTTCGACCGGTCGAAACCAAATCAAATTCTTCCTTCAACCTTCGATCCGAAAGTGGGTTCTGTCGTGCGTCACCGCATCGCTGCCACCTCCGCCGCCGCCCTTCTGTCCCTGGCCGGCGCCACCGGCGTGGCAGAGGCGCAGCCCGCGAGCCTGTACGCCCCGTCCGCCGTGGTCCTCGCCGTCTCCCAGGGCGAGGACGCCGCCGCCACCGTCCTGCGGGCGTCCACCCTCAGCTGCGCACCCACCGCGCAGGGCACGCACCCCGACCCGCAGGCCGCCTGCGCCGCCCTGAACGCGACCGGCGGCTCCCTCGACGGCCTGCTGGCCGCCCCCGACCCGGACCGCGCCTGCCCCATGCACTACGACCCGGTCACCGTCACCGTGGACGGCATCTGGCAGGGCGGCCGCGTCGCCTGGAAGCACACCTTCTCCAACTCCTGCGCGATGTCGGCCACCCTCAACGGCAACGCCGCCTTCTCCTTCTGACGGCACCTCGGGAAACCCGTGCCCCGGCCGCACCCGGCCGGGGCACGGGCACGTCCGCGTTCGGGTGCGGCCCTGAAACCCCCGTGCGCCCGCGGGCCGCGGGCGCCTAGCCTCGGGGGATGGCCCGCACCACACCCTCGCGTCCGCGCGACGTCGAACGTCTCTTCCCCGAGCTGGTCCCGTTCCGCCGCCCCGCCGTCCGTCTGCACCCGCGTTCCGGCACCCCGACGGTGCGGGAGAGTTCGGTGGGCGGCCCGCTGTTGTGGCCCCGCGAGGAACCGTGGCCCACCTGCCCCGACCACCTCGGCACCCCGATGGTGCCCGTCCTCCAGCTCTTCGCCGCCGACGCCCTGGGCCTCGTCCCGTTCCCGGACGGCCTCGACCTGCTCCAGCTCCTGTGGTGCCCGCTCGACCACGACGGCTGCTGGGTGCGCCCCGCACTGTTCCGGCGCGCCTCCGGCCGGGTCACCGAGGTCCGCGAACCGCCGCCGGTACCGGCCGGAGCGGCGTACGGGCACGTCCCCGCCCCCTGCGTCGTCCACCCCGAACGGGTCGACGAGTACCCGAGCTGGGACCTCCCCGAATCCCTCTGGGACGCCCTGGAGCCACGGTTCGACGCCCTGGAGGAGGACTCGGGCTGGAGCTACGAGTACCACCTGGCCACCGCGCCCGGGACCAAACTCGGCGGCTACCCCGGCTGGTGCCAGGACCCGGACTGGCCCGCCTGCCCCGACTGCCGTGAACCGATGGAGCACCTGCTGACGGTGGAGAGCGGGGAGGCCGACAGCCTCTCCGGCACGATCTGGACCCCCTACGAGGACCACGGAGTGCGGTACTCGGGTCCCGGCCTCGTCCTCGGAGACGCGGGCGGCGTCTACTTCTTCGAGTGCCCGACCTGCCCCGGCCGTCCCGGCGCCCACCGCTACGACTGTTCCTGACCGCCGGTCCGCCGGGCTCCCGGCGGTTCAGACCCCCGGGTCCGGCGGGTCCGTCAGGCGGTCGCCGGTCACCAGCATCCCGGCTCGCTTCAGCGACCGCAGGGCCGGGATCACCTCGATCTGACGGACCCCGGGCAGCAGGCCCAAGCGCTCCGTCAGATACGTGTACAGGTGCACCGTGTCCGTGCACACGAGCACCGCGAGGAGGTTCGTCGGACCGGTCACGGCCGCGGCGAACGGCACCTCCACGTGCCCGGCCAGCGCCGTCCCGACCTCCGCGAGCCGGGCCGGGTCCACCGTCAGGAGGACCGTCGCCTCCGTCTCGTAGCCGAAGTGGCGCGGGATCAGCTCCAGGTCGAAGAAGAGGGCCCCTTCTTCGACCAGCCGTTCCATCCGGCGCCCCACCGTCGACTCCGACAGCCCCGTGGTCCGGGCCAGCACCGGACGCGGGGTCCGGCCGTCCCGGGCCAGGACGCCCATCAGCCGCGACTCGGCCGCGTCGAGGACGTACCGGCCCGCCGAGGGGCGCGGCGCGGGCGGGGTCAGCTCCGCGATCTGGCCGGGGGAGAGGAAGTCCACGCCCGGCCAGGGATCCGGCCCTCCGAAGAACTTCCGCAGGATGGTGTGCGCCGCCACCTCCCGCACCTGCTCGGTGCGCGGCAGCCGGTCCAGCAGCAGCGCGTCCCGGTCCTGACGGGTCCGGGCCCGCGTCATCGCGTGGATGTCACCGCCGCCCCCGCTGATCGTCACCCAGGCGATGTCCGGCCGCCGGGCCAGCGCCCCGGCCACCGCCCGCGCCGCCGCCGGCGCGCACCGCACCCGCAGCCAGGACTCGAACAGGCCCACCCGACTGCCCAACGGCAGCCCCACCACCCGCAGCAGGCCCTCGCCCCGCATCCGGCGGTACCGCCGCTGCACCGTCTGGTCCGAGACCCCCAGCACCTCGGCGAGCCGGGTGAAGGAGGCCCGGCCGTCGATCATCAGGGCCTGCACCAACCGCCGGTCCAGCACGTCCAGCACCGGATCGGCCCGCGGGGCGTCCGGCCCGCCCTTCGATTCCCTCGCGTCCATGGAATCCATCATCCCAGCCCCCAGGGTGTCGGATTCCGCCACTCCCACGCCCCTGGCGTGGTTCCCGGGCGCCGTGGCCCGACCTTGGGACGGGCGCCGGCAGGCGCCACCGGAGCCCCGACCCCCGGGGGAGGGCCCGGCCGACACCGCGGCACCGCCCGCCACCGATCACCGTTGAGGAGAGAACCCATGCGCAAGTGGGCGCCGCTGACCGCGGTCTGCCTGGGGGCGTTCATGCTGCTCGTCGATGTCACCATCGTGACCGTCGCCCTGCCCGACATCGCCGCCGACACCCACACCGGCTTCGCCGACCTGCAGTGGGTCATGGACGTGTACGCCTTGGCCCTCGCGGCCCTGCTGCTCGGCGCCGGCTCGCTCGCCGACCGGGTCGGACGCCGCCGCGTCTACACCGCCGGCCTCGTCGTCTTCGCCCTCGCCTCCCTGGCCTGCGGGCTCGCCACCGGCCCGGCCACCCTCATCGGCTTCCGCGCCGTCCAGGGCATCGGCGGCGCCGCGATGTTCGCCACCACGATGGCCCTGCTCAGCGCCACCTACCAGGGCCGCGACCGGGCCGTGGCCTTCGGCGTCTGGGGAGCCGTGAACGGCGCCGCGGCGGCCGCCGGCCCCGTCCTGGGCGGCCTCCTCACCGAGCACGCGGGCTGGCGCTGGATCTTCTTCGTCAACGTGCCCCTGTCGGCCCTCGCCGTCCTCGTCACGCAGCGGTTCGTCCGCGAGTCCAAGGCGGGTCGCGCCGGCCGCTTCGACCCGCCCGGCCTGGTCACCTTCACCCTGGGGGCCGCCGCGCTGACCTACGGACTGATCCGGGTCGCGGAGGACGGCTGGACCGGCACCCTGCCCCTGCTCTGCTTCGGCGTCGCCCTGGCCGCGTTCGCCGCCTTCATCCGCGTGGAGGCCACCAGCGCGCACCCGATGGTCGACCTGACCCTCTTCCGCAGCCCCGTCTTCAGCGGGATCATGGCGGCCTCGCTGCTGCTGTCCGGCGCCGCCTTCTCCTACCTGCTGTACGTCTCCCTGTGGCTCCAGTCCGCCCGGGGCCTGGGCCCGGTCTCCGCGGGCCTGGTGCTGTTGCCGCTGAGCCTGGCCGCCTTCGCGGTCTCCGCGGCCGCCGGCCGGTTCCTGCACGGGCGCTCGCCCCGCCCGGTCATCGGTACCGGCCTCCTCCTCATCGGCGTCGGCGCGGCCCTCCAGGCCCTGCTCCTCGACCCCGGCGACGGCGGTCTCGCCCTGCTGCCCGGCCTGGTCCTCACCGGCCTCGGCGTCGGCGCGGCCACCCCGCTGCTCGCCTCGGTGGCCATGGGCGCGGTCCCGCCGACACGGGCGGGCATGGCGGGCGGCGCCCTGAACACGGCCCGTCAGCTCGGCAACGCCCTGGGCATCGCGGTCCTGGGCGTCGTCTTCCACTCCGGACTGGAGCACGGCCTCGGCCCCGCCGGGGACCTCGCCGGCCCCCTCGCCTCCGGTCAGGGCGCGGCCCTCACCGCCGCCCGCCCGGCGCTCGCCACGGCCATCGACCAGGGCTTCGTCACCGGCCTCCGCGACACCTTCCTCGCCTCGGCCGTCCTCGGCCTCCTGGGCGCCCTCGTCGCCTTCCTCACCCTCCGCACGCCCCGCACCCCCCTCCCGACCCAGCGCACGGGCGAGGGGGGACCCGCTCAGAGTCAGCCGCAGGTGGACGGGGGGACACCCGGAGGGAATTCCAGCCCCGCCGGCGTTTGAGGCGCGGGGGTCCGGGGGCGGAGCCCCCGA
>NZ_JBEOSD010000198.1:0-13277 GCF_040302735.1 Streptomyces sp. NPDC097619
GAGCGCGTCCTGCGGCTGGAGGTCGATGGTCTTCACCGCGGAGGGTTCCACGCCGGCCGCGGTGACGATGCCGTTCGCCGTGCCAGGGCCGATCACCGGGTCGGGGACGGCCACCGGCGCGATGCCGATCACCGGCTCGGGACCGCCGTCGAGCCACTTCCGCTCCGAAGGGGTCTCGGGCACGCCCATGCCCAGCCCCCGCCGCATGGTCCGCACCGCCCGCGCGAGCGCCCGCACGTGGTTCCACTGCCCGAGGCTGTTCTCCGCCGGCCCGTCCGCGACGAGCCGCCGCCAGTCCCGTAGCGCCCCCGCCACCCGAGGATCGACCCCCCGCACCGCCTCGGCCGCCACCGACAGCCCCGCCCCGTGCGCGAGCAACCCCTCGCCGATCCGCGCCAACTCCCCGGGATCGGGCATCCGCGCATAAGCCACCAACGCCTGAGCGATGAGCCGCTCCCCCACCCGATCGGCCTCTTCCTCGGAAATGTACATCGATGCTCCTCGTCCGTAGTGCGTAGAGGACACCTTGACGCGACAGAAGCCCTTCAACGAGGACTTCACAGGGGCCTCTTCGCGCCCCGAAGAGGGCCTCACTTCAGCTTTTCGGGTGACGCAGGGCCTTTCTGAGGGACTTCCTGCCAGAGTGGGGCCAGTCTCACTCATCAGGGAGTCGGAATGGCCCGAACCACAGGCAACGCCCGCCTGCGCGCTGCGCGGTAGGCCGCGGGATACAGGTCGCAGCAGGATCTGGTCGAGGCGCTGGCCGAGCTGGGTGTGACCGTCGGCATCCGGCAGGTCCGGCGCTGGGAGTCGGCCACCCCGCCGTTGCCCCACCCGGACGTCCGGCAAGCCCTCGTGGACCTCCTCGGCCGCCCGCTCGACGAACTCGGCTTCGATGTGCCGTCGGGTTCCGTCGGGCGCGCACCCGGCAGTCTGATCGCTCCCCCGAACCGCGGGCCGCTGCGGACCCCCAATGCCCCGCAGCCCGTCACCGCGGCGCCCGACTTCCTCTCCGTCACTCGCGCCCACCGACGGCTCTACTGGACGGTCTCGCCCGGAACGCTCCACCCCGCGGTCGTCGCCCACGCGACACTCGGCGCTCAACTCATGGACGCCACGACCGGTCGTAGCCGTCAGCTGCTCGCCACGGCCCTCGCCGAGTCCTGGCTCCTGGCAGGCCGGATCGAATTCTTCGACCTCCGCGAGCCGAACCGCGCAGGTGACACCTGGGTGCGCGCGCTCCAAGCGGCGGGAGAGGCCGATGACGCGTTGCTCGGCAGTGCCATCCTGGCCCACATGGCGTTCATTCCGGGATGGGCCGGCCAGCAGGCGGCCGCCACAGAGCGGATGGTCGCCGCCCGCACCTACGCCCGACGGGGACCGGCGAGCCCGCAACACCTCGCGTGGCTCGACGCGGTCGAGGCAGAGTGCGCCACCCGTTGCGGCGATACCCGCACGGCCCTCAACCTGATCGCCCACGGCGAGGGCGTACTGGCGACCGGCGGCGAACACACGCCGCCCGAATGGCTCGACTGGTTCAGCGGGACTCGGCTGGCAGCCTTCAAGGGCAATACCGAGCTGGCAGCCGGGCATCTGCCGCAGGCTCGCACGACCCTGCGCCGAGTTCTGGACGAACTGCCCGACGAGGCCGACAAGCAGCGCACCGTGGTGCTGGGCGACCTCGCCGCGGTCGAGGTCGCGGCAGGCCGACCCGAGGAGGCGGCCCGGTACGCCCTCGACGCGCTGCTCCTCCTGGACACGCACTGGTACGCCACCGGGTTGGAGCGCGTCCGCGCCGTCCGACGGGCCCTCACCCCCTGGCAGCACGAACAGTACGTTCGTGACGTGGACGAGCGGCTCTACGGATGGAACGCGGTCGTCAGCGCGCTCTCCGGTTGAACTCGGCGATCCGTGCGGGCAGCTCGGTAAGGCTGTCGACCCGGAACGTCGGCAGTTCCCGGGCCTCCGGGCCGTTCCACTGGATCGTGGCCCAGGGCCCCCGCCGGACGAGGGCGGTGCGCATGCCCGCCGCCGCCCCCGGGCGGAGGTCGTTGTCGACGCGGTCGCCCACGTAGAGGATCTCTTCGTGGGCGAACGGCGTGACCTCGGCGACCCGCTCGAAGAACAGGGGATCGGGCTTGGTGGCGCCCCAGTCGTCCGAGGTGCCGATCAGGTCCACGTCCTTCGCGAACAGCTCCCGCAGCAGCCCGCCGGCGCGGACCGTCTGGTTCCCGGCGATGCCCAACCACAGGCCATCCGCCCGAAGGCGGGCGAGCGCGGGCCTGACGTCGGGATAGAGGTCGTCCTCACCGAACCACTCCGGCTGCCCGGCGGCGGCCCGCGCCTCCCGCTGCTCCGTAAGGTCGAAGCCGGGCCGGAACTCCTCGAACACGTCGCGGTAGTCCCGCCCCTGGGCGATGACGGCACCGAACATCGCGGCGAACGTGTGCCGCGGAACACCGAGCCAGTCGGCCCAGGTTCCGTACTCCCGGGTCTCGTCGACGAGGCACTCCCCCACGTCGAACACCACCGCACGAATCGTCATGGGCCCACCCTATGGGCGCCGGGCCGAGCGGTTCCGCCGCGGTCGGTACCGCCGGTGCGGTTGGATGGCATCGACCCTCGCCGAGGCGTGACAAGGAGAGACAGTGGCCGACGACCTGTCCGCGGTGGCGCGCTTCCTGTACGAGGCGGGGACCCTCAAGGACACGGCCCGCACGGGCTGGTGGATGGCCGGAGTGAAACAGCCGGAGAGCGTGGCCGAGCACTCCTGGCGCACCTCCTTGATCGCCTCGATCATCGCGAAGCTCGAAGGCGCGGACCCCGCCCGGGCCGCGTTCCTCGCGGTCTGGCACGACACTCAGGAGAGCCGTACCGGCGATGTGAACCACCTGGGCAAGAAGTACGCCTCCGCCGCCGATCCCGAGGCCGTGACCGCCGACCAGACCGCGGGCATGCCGGCAGCGCTCGCCTCCGTGGTCCGGGAGCTGGTCGCCGAGTACGAGGCCAAGGACTCGCCCGAGGCGGTCTGCGCCCGCGACGCGGACAAGCTGGAGTGCATGCTCCAGGGCATCGAGTACAAGGCCCAAGGCCACGCGGCCGCCCAACGCTGGATCGACAACAGCCGCGCCCGGCTCACCACGGAAACGGGCCGTCGCCTCGCCGACGAGCTCCTCGGCCAGGACCCCCTCGGCTGGCTCCGGTCCGCCCTCGGCGAGAGGGACTGACGTGAGCGTGCCCGTGGCGCTGTCCGACGACGAGGTCTCGGCGCGGCTGGTGGGGCTGCCCGGGTGGAGCAGGGAGGGCGACGCGATCACCCGTACCTACCCGATCCGCTACCACGCGGCCGTCGCCGCGATCGTCACCATCGCCGACCGGTCCCGCCGGGTGCAGCACCACGCGGACCTGGACCTGCGCATGGACCACCTGCGGGCCACGATCACCACCCACGACGCCGGCCACCGCCTCACCGAAGCCGACTTCGACCTGGCCCGCCGCATCGACACCATCGTCACCGCCCACCAGACCATTCCCCTCGACTGACGGCCCTAGGGTCGAGCATGGGCGCCTCGGTCCGGGCCGTCGGTGCGACGGGGTCCCCGGGCCGAACGCATCGGAAGGGGCGAGACGTGGGTGACGGGCAGCGGGGCGGGGTCGGCGGGGAGCAGTGGCGACGGGTCCGGGCCGTGTGGGACTACCACCTGATGCGGCATCCGCTGCGGGCCGCCGACGTGGCGATCGGGCTGGGCAGCCACGACCTGGGCGTGGCCACGGCCGCTGCCGGGCTCTACCACCGCGGGCTGTTCCCCCTGCTCGTGTTCACCGGCGGCAACAGCCCGACCACGAAGCGGGTCTTCCCGCGCGGCGAGGCCGTCCACTTCCGCGAGCACGCCCTCGCCCTCGGCGTCCCCGACACGGCGATCCGCGTGGAACCCCGCGCCACGAACACCGGCCGGAACATCACTCTGACCCGCGAGCTCCTGGCCTCGGAGGGCATCGTGCCCGAGACGGTCCTGCTGGTGTCCAAGCCATACATGGAGCGCCGGTCGTACGCCACCGCCCGAAAGCTGTGGCCCGAGGCGGAGTTCACGTGCGCCTCGGAGCCGATGGAGCTGGAGGACTACGTCCGCGGCATCGGTGACGAGAAGCTGGTGGTGGACATGCTCCTGGGCGACCTCCAGCGGGTCATCGAGTACCCCCGCCAGGGGTTCGCCGTCGCCCAGGAGATCCCCGACGACGTCCGATCCGCGTACGAGCACCTGGTGGCCGCCGGCTTCACCAGCCGCCTCATCGACGCCTGAGGGGTCGAGGGGTCACGGAAATGCGCCGAGCCAGGCTCCCGGTCTGCCCCAGGTCACCTGGCTCCACTTCCGGTGACCCGCAGTCACCGGCTGCGAAAACTGTACACACCCGGGACGCGAGGGCGGCCCAGTACGGCGGCCGATCCCGCCCGGCATTCGGACCGCTCGCTGGCCCCGGGTCGGCCGCTCTCGAAAAGGGTTCGGGTGGGGGTGGGGTGATCATTTGGGGATGGGGAATCGATTCTTGGGGATACCGGAGCCGGGTTCGGTGGCCGGGGTGGCTGTCGTCGTCGATGTGATGCGGGCGTTCACCGTGGCGGCCTGGGCGTTCGGGCGGGGGGCCGAGCGGGTCGTGCTCGCCGGGTCGCTGGAGGAGGCGGCGGCGCTCAAGCGCGCGCATCCGGAGTGGGTGGCGTTGAAGGACGGGGCGCCGGCGCCCGGCTTCGACGCCGTGAACTCGCCGGCGCTGCTCCGCTCGGTGGAGTGCGCCGGGCGGACCGTCGTGCAGAAGACGACCGCGGGGACCGTCGGCGCGCTCGCGGTGAAGGACGCGTCCCTCGTGCTGTGCGCCTCGTTCGTGGTGGCGGGGGCCACGGCACGGCTGCTGCGGTCCCGCCCGGAGGCCCGGGGTGGGGTGACCTTCGTCGTGACCGGGGAGGACGGGCGGGCCGAGGAGGACCTGGCCTGCGCCGAGTACATCGCCGGGCTGGCGGGCGGGGAGCGGCCGGACCCGGCGCCCTTCGTGCGGCGGGCCGCCGACTCGCGGGCCGCGGCGGAGCTGGTGGAGGGGGTGCGCGAGGGGTCCCGGCCCGAGGACGTGCCGTTGTGCCTGGAGGTGGACCGCTTCCCCTTCGCGATGGTCGCGGCGGTGGAGGGGCCGCTGCTGGTGCTGCGGCCCGTCTCCGTGGAGCCGGGCGTGGGGGTGGGCGTGGGGGTGGACGCCGACCGGTAGGGCGCCGACCGGTGGAACGCCGACCGGTGGAACGCCGACCGGTCCGGTGGGGCCCCGGCCCCGCCCGGTTGCGGCCGGGGCGGGGCCCGTACGGGCCTCAGTGGGGGGCCGAGCAGCCCGGGGCGATGTCGCCGCGGAAGAGGGCGGCGGGGTCGACGCGGGCGCGGACCCGGTCGAGGCGGGTGACCTGGTCGGGGTCGAGGTGGGACTGGGGTTGTTCCAGGCTCGCGACGAAGGTCGGGGTGGTGCGGCCGGTGTCCCAGGGGGACAGGGCGCGCCGGACCTCGGCGCAGTGCGCGCGGATCTCCTCCTCGGTGGCGCCGCCGCCGGGGACTCCGGCGCCGGAGTAGGCGTAGCGGGCGGCGAGGTGGCCGAGGGCGCCCGCGTGGCCGGGGCGTTCGGCGAGGGCGCCGCCGAGCTGGCGGAGTTCGGCGACGGTCAGGGCGGAGCGGGGCCGGTCCACGGTGACGCGGAGGAAGGCTTCGACGCCCTCGTCGCCGAGGTCGCCGAGGAGCAGGTGGTCGCCGAGGACGGGGACCGGGTCCGGCGGGTCCATGTGGGTTTCGGTGACGGCGGCCGGGCCGGCCTCGTGCCAGGTGTCCATGACCGGTTCCGCCGACGCGCGCAGCTCGTCGAGGAGTTCGGCGGCGCGGGCGCGGGCCGTGTCGAGGTCGTCCGCGGTGGGGGCGAGGAAGAGGCCGTCGAGGCAGAGGACGGGGCCCGCGGTGAGGACGGCGGGGATCTCGTCGAGCTGGGGCAGGTTCATGATCCGGACGGAGGTGGTGGCCTCGCCGGGGGCGGTGTCGGCCCAGGCCCGCCAGCGCGGCAGCAGCCGGGCCGCGTGCTCGGCGGACCAGAAGGCGGCGCCGGTGACCACCGCGGCGGCCGGGAAGAGGTCGATCTCCACGGCGGTGACCACGCCGAGGCCGCCACCCCCGCCGCGGACGGCCCAGAACAGCTCGGGGTCGGTGTCGGCGTCCACCCGCCGGTGTTCCCCGTCGCCGGTGACCAGTTCGACGGCCCGGACGGTGTTGACGGCGAGGCCGGTGTGGCGGGCGTACATGCTCAGTCCGCCGTTGAGGAGGTAACCGACGGCGCCGACGGTCCCGGAGGAACCGTGCGCGGCGGCCAGTCCGTACGGGGCGGCGGCTTCGACGACGGCGCCCCAGCGGGTGCCGGCGGGGACGCGGGCGGTGCGGCGGGCGGGGTCGATGTCGACGGGGCCGGCCGGTTCGAGGTGCAGGAGGAGGTCCCGGTCCATGGGGCGGGCGGTGGCGGAGGCGTGGCCGGTGGTGTGGACGCGGACGCCCAGCCCTTCGGCGCGGGCCGCGGCGAGGGCGGCTCGGATCTCCGCCACGGTGCGGACGGTCACGGCGGCCGCCGGGGCCACCGGGGCGAAGAGGTTGAAGGTGCCGGTGGCCCGCGCGTACGCGGCCTCCCCGGGCCGGGCGACGGACGCGGCTCCGGCTCCCGCAGTGGACGCGGCTCCCGCGGGGGCGGCGGCCGGGGCGTGTTCGGGGGTGAGGGTCATGGGACGGATGTCCTCCAGGGCGCGGTGCCGGGTGCGGCAGCCGGGGACGGACGGTTCGTGGAGCGCAGGGTGGGGCGGGGTGGGGCGGAGGCGACGGGCCCGGGGCCGGTTAGGCGTTCGGCGTTCGGCGGGCAGGGCCCGCACCACGGTCGGGGCCGGGTGCGGGGTCGGTACCGGGCGGTGCCGGAGGGCACCGACCGGGCTGCGGCGGGGGGTCCGTACGGGCGCGGGGCCGGGCGGGGTCTCGCCCTGGTGGCTCCGCGCGCTCCGCACGGCGCGGCGGCGCGCCCGTACGGAACCTCCGCCGGGCCGCAGGTCGTGCGGCCCGGCCGGGCACGGCCGATGGCGGCGGCGGGCGGGACGAGGTGCGGGGGAACCGGGAGTCGGGACTCCGGAGTCGGGGCGGCCGAGCACGCGGCCGCCGGTGCGCTCCCGCTCCCCCTCCCCCGTTCCCCGCTCCCCGTTCCCGCTACGCCGCGCGCTCGGCCGTGATGAAGACGAAGGCGCCGGTGCCGGACTCCTCGCGGATGTCGAGCTTGGCGGCGGCCAACCACTGCTTCACGTCGTCGAGTTCGAAGAGCAGCATCCCCGCGGGACGGCTCGGGAAGTAGTGCGACGCCTGGTAGTGGCGGTCGATCGGGTCGTCGGCCCAGCGGAAGGTGAGCAGGGTGAAGGTGCCGCCGGGCTTGAGGACGCGGCCGATCTCTGCGATCGCGGTGTCGGCCTGCTCGGGGAACGCCTGAAGGGCGTTCCAGCAGTTGACGGCGCCGATGCTGGCGTCGTCGTAGGGCAGGTCGAGGGCGCTGGCGATGACGGCGGGCACCTCGGGCAGGGCGCGGCGCATGGCGTTCAGCATGGGGTGGGCGAGGTCCTGGGCGAGGAGCCGCTCGGTGCCGACGGCCTGCTCGACCACGGCGGTCCAGCGCCCGGCGCCGCAGCACAGGTCGAGGACGGTGCCCTCGACGGGTGCGGTGCGGGTGGCGAGGTACTCGTCCTCCAGGGCGGGGGTGACGGCGTCGTCCCAGTTGAGGCCGGCGACGCGGAGGAAGGCGGGGCGGAGGACGGACTCGTAGTAGACGCCCATGCTGGGCATCCCGGCGAGCTTCTGGAGGAGGTCGGCGGTGTCGTCCTCGTCGGTGGCGCGGGAGCCGGTCTCGCCGCGGGAGAGGTCGAGGAGGCCCGCGGAGAGGGCGTAGCGGGTGTCGCAGCCGGTGCAGCGCGCGGAGGCGTCGGCGAAGTCCAGGGTGGCGGAGCAGGAGGGGCAGCGGAGGGCCTCGGCGTGCCGGGCGAAGGCGGTGCCGGGGAGGGCGGCGGCCTCGGCGGCCCACTGCTCGGCGGGCGGCAGCGGGTACGCGGTCTCCAGGGCCTCGCCGTACCGGACCGCGAAGTACGCCTTCATGCCGGAGTAGGCGAGGACGGTGCGGGAGTCGTTGTCCCAGTTGGCTTCGAGCTGCTCGGTGGTGAGGCCGGCGAAGAGGGAGGCGTCGAACTCGACCTCGTCCGGGTTGAGCTGCCAGGCGGCGGGCGAGGGCCAGCAGCGGCCCAGGTCGGGGCGGGCCGGGTCGAGCTCGGCGAGGCTGCGCTCCAGGCGGGTGCGGTCGTCGTCGCCGAGTCCCAGGGGGGCGGTGACGGCGAGGATCCGCTCGCGGTCGGCGGGGAAGTGCCCGACGAGGTAGAGGAGGGCGAAGGTGAGCGGGGCCTCGGGGTCGGCGGCGCCGAGCAGGTCGAGGTAGCGGTCGAGGCCGGCGTGGACGGCGGCGCGCACGGGGCCGTCGGTGACGGGGTGTTCGGCTTCGGCGAGCAGGCCGAGGAGGACGGCGAGGTGACCGCGGTGGGTGTCGTCGGCGGGGTCGAGGGCGGCGACGAGGGCGGGTACCGCCCCGGCCGCGGCCGCGGTCGGCCCGTCCGTGCCCCACACCGACGCGGCCAGCGGAAGGAAGGCGGCCTCCAGCCCGTCGGCGGGCGCCTTGGCGAAGGCGTCGAGGAGGTCGGTGACGGCCGGGTCAGTCGTCGGGTGGGTCATCTCAGATTTCCTCCGTGGCGACCCGGCCGCCTGGCCGGGGAGGGACGCGGCTCCCTCGGCGCGCGGCAGGTCCGGCGGGGGCGGCCCTCACAGGCGGCCCGCCGTCTGCCGGTCGGCGGCCGCGTGGGGCCGCGGGCCGGGGGACGCGCGGTCGGGGGAAGGGACGGACCCAGCTTCGCGGGGGCGTTCGACGGACGCATCTCTGTACTTGCGGTGTGCTGCTCCCGGGGCCCCGGACCACCGGGCTCCCGGGCTCGCCCGGCGTGTCGGAACCCGGGGGAACGACAGGAGCGGGGCGGGCCACTGCCGGCCCGCCCCGCTCCCTTCCCGTCTCCCTCACGTACCGCCGTCCCCGCTCCACCCGCAGCGGTGCGCGCGCCACCGGGTCCCCGGTTCCGCCGGGGGGTGCCCGGTCCTCCCGGCGGTTCCCGGTGTGCGCGGCACCTGTCCGCGGGTGCCGCGGCTCACGTGGAGAGCCGCGGCCGCGGGGACGGGGTCACTCCGCCGGGATGTCGAACAGCGGGCGCACCTCGACGCCGCCGTCGAGCACCGGCACGATCTTGGCGATCTCCAGGGCGTGGTCCAGGTCCTTGGCCTCGACGACGAAGGTGCCGCCGATGGACTGCTTGCCCTGGGCGAACGGTCCGTCGCTGATGACACCGTCACGCACCGACTTGGCGGCGGTGGACGGCTGCAGGGCGAGACCGCTGACGAGCGACGCACCGAGCTCCTCGATGCGGCCGGGCAGCGCCTCGTGACCCGCCAGCAGCTCCGCGGGAGCGTTCTCCCAGCCGCCGGGGATTTCGGCCTCGTAGATGAAAACAGCGAACTGAGCCATGGTGGCTCTCCTTCCAGCGCTTTGACTACGTAGTACAGGGCGCTCCACGGCGGCCGGGCACCGCACCTGCGTGGAGCACACGCGCCACATCCTTCCCGTCCCGGGAGGGGAGGCGCATCTTCCAAATTGCGTTCTGTGGCGGCGCTCCGGGCCCGGACCGGCGCGTCCGGGGGCGCGCGGGCGGCGGCGCCGCGCGTGCGCATTCCGGGAGATGCGAACGGCGGGCCCGGCCCGGAGGCTGGCGGCAGGGCCGGGCACGGGCGCCCGCGTGCGCGCCGTACGTCGACCTCGCCGGGCCCCTGGGCACCTCACCCGTCACGCCGCAGTGCCACCTGTCACCGAACACCGTCACCGGTCACATCGCACCGCGCACCGCCCACCATCACCGGTCACACAGCACCGCACCGCACGCCGCACGCCGCACGCCGCACCGAACACCGTCACCGAGCACCCCTTGGGAGAGCAGCATGAACTCCGGCGCCCCGGACGGACCCGTCGTCATCGAGGCTTGGCTGTCCGAGTTCCCGTTCCCGGACTTCCTGGAGCCGATCCGGGCCCGGGCCCGGGAGTTCGAGGCCGCGCACCCCGGCTACCAGGTCGAGATCCGCGGGTTCTCGTACGAGCAGTTGCCCGCGGAGATCGCCCGGGCGGCCGCCGAGGGCCGGGCCCCGGCCCTGGCCTCGTACTACGCCGGGGCCTCGCAGCTGGCCCGGGACGCCCGCCACCCGGACGGCCGTCCGCTGTTCGTGTCGGTGGAGCGGGCGGTGGCCGGACGCGCCGAGATCCTCGGGGAACCGGTGGTCCTGGACGACTTCCTGCCGGGGGTCCGCGAGTACTACACGGTGGACGGGGACTTCGCGACGGTCCCGATGACCCTGTCCACCATGCTGCTGTACGCCAACACGACGGCGCTGCGCGCGGCCGGCGTGGCCGAGGTGCCGCGGACCTGGCAGGAGGCGCGGGCGGCCTGCGAGGCCGTGGTGCGGCACGCGGGCGGGCCGCGGCCGGCCATCGCGTGGCCGGTGGACGGCAAGTTCATGCAGCACGCGCTGGCCCAGCAGGGGGCGCTGCTCGCGGACGCGGGCAACGGCCGGCACGGCCGGGCGACGACCCTCGACGTGGCCTCCCCGGCGATGCTCGCGTACGTGGAGTGGTGGCGCGAGCTGCACCGGGACGGTCTCTACCTGCACACGGGGGTGCCGGAGGACTGGGCGGGGACCTTCCGGGCGCTGGCGGAGCAGGAGGTGGTGCTGCGGTTCAGCTCCTCCTTCGACGCGAACTACATGGTGCGGGCGGCGGAGGGCGCGGGCTTCGAGCTGGCGGTGGGGGTGCTGCCGCGCAACGGGGAGCTGCCCTGCGCGGGGAACTGGATCGGCGGGGACTCGCTGTGGTTGGCGGACGGGCTGGACGAGCGGGTCCGGGACGGGGCGCTGGCCTTCACGATGTTCCTGAACAGCCCGCGGGCGGCGGCGGAGTGGCACCGGGCGAGCGGGTCGGCTCCGGCCACGTACGGGGTGATCTCGCTGCTGGAGGAGGAGGGCTGGTTCGAGGAGCACCCGCACCACCGGGCGACGGTGGAGCAGTTGGAGCTGCGCGGCGGGCCGCCGGAGGCGCACGGGGCGGTGCTGGGCGGTTTCCACGCGATCCAGATCGCGCTGATGGAGGCCATGGAGGACGTGCTGGGCGGGGCGGACCCGCGGGCCCGTTTCGAGAAGGCGGGCGCGGAGGCGCAGGTGCTGCTGGACGAGTACAACGCGTACGCCCTGGGCACCGGCCCCGAGACCCCGGGCTGCCTGGCGGTCCGCATCTAGGCACCGGGGGGCGGGCGGGGCCAGGACCCGGGGTGCGGGGCCGGGGCGCTGAGCACGGGGGGAGAAGACAGCCGCCGCACGTCTCGGGAAGGCTGGTGGCCTCCCCCTGCTCCGGCCGCACCGGGGGCACGACGTGCCCGCACGGTGCCGCCCCCGCCCGCGACGGAGGAACGACATGAGCGACGAGACCCGCGCCCCGGTGCCGGGACCGGCCACGATCACCGCCGACGACCCGCGCTATCCGAGCCTGCTGCACGGCACGAACCACCGTTTCCCCGGCGCGTACGACGCGGTGCGGGTGGTGACCACGACGGAGCAGGTCGTGGCGGCCGTGGCGGAGGCGGTGGCGGCGGGGAAGCGGGTGTCGGTCCGCAGCGGCGGGCACGGGTTCGAGAACCTGGCCGCCGAGGGCATCGAGGTGCTCGTCGACCTCTCGGAGATGACGGACGTCCGTTACGACCCGGCGCGGCGGGCCTTCGCCATCGAGGCCGGCGCCACCCTCGGGCACGTGTACCGGGTGCTGTTCAAGAACTGGGGCGTGACCATCCCGGCGGGCGAGTGCCCCGAGGTGGGGGCGGGCGGGCATATCACGGGCGGCGGGTACGGGCCGCTGTCGCGGAGCCTGGGCGCGGTGGTCGACTACCTGTACGCGGTGGAGGTGGTGGTCGTCGACGCGGACGGCTCGGCCCGCGCGGTGGTGGCCACCCGGGAGCCGGGGGACCCGCACCACGACCTGTGGTGGGCGCACACCGGCGGGGGCGGCGGCACCTTCGGGGTGGTGACCCGCTTCTGGATGCGTTCCCCGGACGCGGGCGCGGAGGTCACCGACCCGGCGCTGCTGCTGCCGAAGGCGCCGTCGCGGTGGCGCAGCGGCATGGTGGTGTGGTCCTGGGAAGCGATGACGGAGGAGGCGTTCACCACCCTCCAGCGGAACTTCGGCGCCTGGTTCGAGCGCAACAGCGGCCCGGACTCGCCGTACGCGCCGCTGGCGGGCTTCTTCCACGGCACGCACCGGTCCGGGTTCGGGCTGACGGTGGGCGCGCACATCGACGCGGACGTGCCGGACGCGGAGAAGCTGATGGACGCCTTCTTCGACGAGGTCTCGGCGGGGGTGGACGCGGCCCCCCTGATGCGGCACCAGCAGGTGCGGCCGTGGCTGTACGTGTCCTCGTACCCGAACTGGGGGGACCCGGGGGACGCCTTCACCCGACGCATCAAGATCAAGGCGGCCTATCTGCGGAAGGGCTACTCGGACCGGCAGATCGGCGCCCTGTACCGGCACCTGACCCGCGAGGAGGCCAGCCCCGCCCAGCTGATCCTGATCGGTTACGGCGGCCGCGTGAACACGGTGGATCCGGCGGCCACGGCCACCGCGCAGCGGGACGCGGTGCTGAAGGCGGCGTTCATGTCGGTGTGGTCCTCGGAGGTCGAGGACGAGACCAACATCCACCTGCTGCGGGAGATGTACCGCGAGGTGTACGAGGAGACCGGCGGGGTGCCCGTCCCGGACGGGGCGAACGACGGCAGCTACGTCAACTACGCGGACCGCGACCTGGCGGACCCGGAGTGGAACACCTCGGGCGTGCCCTGGCACACCCTCTACTACAAGGACAACTATCCGCGCCTCCAGCGGGTGAAGGCGGCCTACGACCCCCGCGACGAGTTCCGCCACGCCCTCTCGATCCGCCTCCCGGACTGACCACCCCGCACCCGCCGCTGCCCGGCCCCCCTGCGGAGGGGGCCGCGCTGACCTGGAAGGAGTACGGGGTGGAGGGGACCAGCCCGGTGAGGGTGGCGGAGGTCGTGGTGGGGCTGAGGACC
>NZ_JBEOSD010000199.1:0-13242 GCF_040302735.1 Streptomyces sp. NPDC097619
GACGGCGAACTCTGCTGATAAACTTCGATTGATCCATTCGGCGTCTGCGGGCGGGCCCGGACGGTCAGGCGTCCGTGACCGGGGTGGTGGCCAGGCGGATGTTGTCCAGGGCCCAGAACCAGTTGTTGCCGGCGTTGTGGATCCGGAAGCCGACCTTCACCGAGCGGGCCTCGGCGGGCACCGCGAAGGAACAGGTGACCAGGCGGTTCTGCTGGTCGCGGCCGCCGTTGGTGTTCCCGGAGGCCGCGCTGGAGTAGTGCAGGACCCGGGTGGTGGCCCCGGTGTCGAAGGTGACCGTCACCTCCGCCTCCTGCGGGCTCTCCTGCCGGTAGTGCGAGTCGAAGGCGAGGTGCAGGGTCGGCGTGCCGGCCGGGATCTCCACCGGGGGCGTGGTCAGCGTCGAGTCGAACCTGCCGCGCGCCGAGGGGCTGCCGGTGTCGTCCCAGTCGTCCGGGTCGGCGACGGCCACGATCCCGAGGGACCGGCCGAACGCCTGCCGCTCCTGGCCCGCCGGGAACCAGAACTCCCGCGACAGGAAGGACCAACCGTTCAGCTCCGTGGTGCCCCGGGGCATGCCGGGCGCGTCGGTGACCGTCCAGCCCTCCGGCGCGGTCCGCGTCCAGCCCCGCAGTCCGGGGCGGGCGAGGTCCACGGCCACCGCCAGGTGCGGGGCGACGGATTCGAAGTCCTCCGCGAGGAGGTGGCCGGTCATGACCGGACCGACCCGGGCGGCCAGGCCGGCGGTCCGCTCCAGCGCGGCGCCGCCCGCGCGGGCGGCCACGGTGGCCTTCAGCGTCGCCGAGGTACGGGCCGCGGCGGCCGGCGCGGTGACCTCCCACACGGCCTTCACCGAGCCGCGGGCCGGCACGGAGACGGGGGCACCGGGCGCGAGGACGGCACGCCAGCCGTCCGGTACGGCGAGCGCGGCCGCCAGCCCGGTGAGGGGGACGTTCCCGGCGTTGGTGACCGTCGCGGTCACCGCGAGCGGGCGTTCCGGGGAGAGCGCGCTGCCGTCCGTCCCGGGCGAGCTCGCCGGGGCGGTGAGCGTCATGCTCAGCGCGGGGACCACCTCGGCCCGCACCCGGGCGTCCGCGATCCGCAGCAGCCCCTCCCCCTCGCCGCGCACCGCGACGGCCAGCGTCCCGAGGGTGGCGGCGGAGGCGGGGGTGACGGTGAAGCGCAGCTCGGCCGAGCCGCCCCTCGGCAGCCGGCGGGGCAGGGGGCCGCGGAGCTCCGCCGTCCAGCCCGTCGGGACGGACAGCGAGACGCCGAGGTCGCGCAGCGCGGACGTGCCCTGGTTCCGCACCGTCACCAGGACCTCGGACGGACTGCCCTGCACCAGCGGCGCCTTGAGCGGCGGCATCGGTTCCGGCAGCGTGATCGAGGCGGTCAGGACGGGAGCGGACCCGATGGCCGGGTCCGTGGTGCCCGGACGGCCGTCGGCGGGGCGGCCGGTGGCGCGGCGCAGGAAGCGCGGGTCGTCCTCGTCGAGGACCACGATGTCGTACCAGCCGTGCCGGGCCAGCGGAACGGACACGGTGCGCTTGCGGCCGGGGGCGAGCCTGATCCGGACGACCCGGTCCTCGCCGCGCCGGGAGTGCGTGGACTCGCCCACCAGCAGGGTGCGGGTGCGCCCGGACGGGTTGGCGCACTCGACGTCCACCCGCCGCGCGCCCGGCCGCTCGACCACGTGGGCCTCGGCGCCGACGCCCGCGCCGCGCAGTTCCCAGCGGGACCAGCCCGGCCCGTGCGCCTGGAGGTCGTAGCCCTCGGGGCCGGTCGGGAAGGTGCCGTCGGCGGTGGCGCCCCCGGTGACGGTCCAGGTCCGCGGCGCGGCCCCGTCGCCCGGGTACGCGGTGACCGCGGCCGCCCGGGAACCGTGGTTGCCCACGCGCAGCCCGACCTCGCCCTCGGTGACGGCGGCGCGCAGGGACAGCCGGTACGGGGAGGGGCGGGCCGCCCGGACCCCGGGCTCCTGTGCGGGCAGCGCCTGGCGGGCGGGCGGGGACGGGTTCCAGCGGCCGATCGGTGCCGGCACCGGACCCGGGCGCTCCACCTCGGGCGGGCGGTGCGCCCGGTCGAAGTCGAAGGCGGAGGTCAGGTCGCCGAAGACGCTGCGGCGCCAGGCGCTGATGTTCGGTTCGTGGACCCCCGTCCACTTCTCCAGGAAACGGATGACGGAGGTGTGGTCGAAGTGCTCGGAGCTGACGAACCCGCCGACCGTCCAGGGCGAGACCACCGTCATCGGCACGCGGGGGCCGGGGCCCACCGGGCGCCCGCCGGTCCAGTCGTCCCCGTCGCCGCTCTCGGGGCGCGGGGCGGTCGGCGACGGGACGTGGTCGAAGTAGCCGTCGTTCTCGTCGAAGTTGATGAACAGGGCCGTCTTGGACCAGGTCTTGCGGTCGCTCGCGATGGCGTCCAGCAGGTCGTAGACGAGTCCCGCGCTGCCGGCCGGGGTGGAGGAGCTGGGGTGCTCGGACAGGGCGGCCGTCGGCACCACCCAACTCACCTTCGGGAGGGTGCCGTTGCGGATGTCGTCCTTGATGCGGGTGATCAGGGTGCCCGGTTCGGAGCGGTGCGCGCCGCGCTGGAAGAGCCGGCGCTCGTCCGCGGGCAGGGCGTCCACGGCGGTCCGGAAGCGGGCCAGCGCCTCGGCCCGGTCGGCGGGCGCCCTGTCCCACAGCTTGTCGTAGAACTCCTCGGTGGTGGCGTACGGGAACCCGGCCGCGGTGAGGATCTTCCGGCCGATCCGCTTCCACGGCTTGAAGTACTCGACCGCGTTGTCGGTGAAGTTGTCCCACTCCTGGTAGATCTGCCAGGAGATCCCGGCGGCCTCCAGCCGTTCGGGGTACGTCGTCCAGTCGTAGCCGGCGTGGGCGTAGGAGTAGGCGGCGTTGGTGACGGCCCGGCCGCCGCCGTTCGGCTCGAAGCCGGTGGTGCCGGTCCAGAGGTAGTTCCGGTTGGGGTTCGTGGAGCCGAACACCGAGCAGAAGTAGGCGTCGCAGAGGGTGAAGCGGTCGGCCAGCTCGTGCTGGAGGGGGATGTCGCGCCGGTCGTAGTGGGCCATGGTGCTCTGGCCCTTGGCCGCGATCCAGTCGTTCCACCAGCCGTTCGCGCGGGCCTGCACCCCGTCGGCGAAGCCGTGCGGCAGCGATCCGAGGTACTGGATGTCCCCTTCGGGCCGTCCGGCGTCCACCGCGGCCTGTCGCGCCGAGAAGGGCAGGACGGCCGGTCCACCGGCGCGCGGCTGCTCGAAGACGCTCGTACCGCCGGGCAGGCGCAGCGCCGTCGGGTCGCCGAAGCCCCGCACTCCCTTGAGGGTGCCGAAGTAGTTGTCGAAGGAACGGTTCTCCTGCATCAGCACGATCACGTGCTCGATGCCCCGGAGTCCACCGCGGGGCATCGGTGAGGCCATGGCCTCCAGGAGGGACGGCGGCAGTACGGAGAGCGCGGAGCCGGCGGCGAGGGTGCCGAGGACCTTACGGCGCGAAATGTCGTGCATGCAGGGGACGCTAGGGCGCGGACCCCGGCCGCCGAAACCCCGCGTACCAGGGGTTCGCCGAGAGTTCACGCCCGGGTCGCGCATGATTTCCGCAGGTCAGGGGGGTGGTCAGCGGGCCCGCCGGATACTCCGTCAGAATCTCTGTCGGAAGTTCGGTCCCGTCGCCGTGGCGGTGGCCCGGGTGCGGTCCGTCCGGCGGGATGCCCGGTGGTCGGGGGCCGGGTCAGGGCGGGGGGAGCAGGGGCGCCGGGGGTCAGGGCGCGGCGTCGTCCTCGTCGAGCCCGGCGCGGTAGGCGATCCGGGCGATCTGGACGCGGTTGTCCGCGCCGAGCTTGGTCATGACGCGGCTGACGTGGCCCTTCACGGTGGATTCCGTCGTGTGGAGTTCGGCTCCGATGGCGCTGTTGGACAGGCCCGCCGCGACCAGCCGCAGGACCTCGACCTCCCGTGGGGTGAGCCGCGCGACGGCCCGGCGCTCGGCGGCCCCGGCGTCGGAGGGGGGCGCGGCCATGAGGTCGAGGGCGCGCCGGACCACGGTGGGGTCGAGCATGGTGTGTCCGGCGTGCACCATGCGGACGGCCCGGACGAGTTCGGCCGGCGGGATGTCCTTGAGCAGGAAGCCCGCCGCGCCCGCCCGGAGGACCTGCTCGATGTACTCGTCCCGGTCGAAGACCGTCAGGACCAGCACGGCGGGCGGCGAGGGCAGGAGCAGGATCTCGCGGGTGGCCTCGATGCCGTCCTTGCCGGGCATGCGGATGTCCATGAGCACGACGTCGGGGAGGAGGCGGCGGGCGAGGTCCACCGCCTGGATCCCGGTACGGGCCTCGGCGACGACCTCGATGGGGCCCCCGGCGCCGTCGCGGGACCGGGGCCCGCCCGTGAGGGGTGTCCCGGCGGCGAAGGCGGTCGGGTGGGTGGCGCGCTCGACGGAGGGTTCGGTGGTGGTCTCGCTGGTGGGTTCGACGGCGGGGGCGGGGGGTTCGGTGTCCGTGCGGAGGGCCAGGCGCAGGCCGCGGCGCATGATGTCGTTGTCGTCGGCGACGAGGACCTTGATCACCTGACCGCCTCCCGGGTGTGAGCGCTGGGGGTGGCTAGCGTAGGAGCATGCGCGCCCGTCATCGTTTCTCCTCGCCGTGGCGGGCCCGTGGCGGGGCCCGTGGCCTGTGGGAGTCCGCCGCCTTCGCCGTGCTGCTGGTGGCCTGGGCCCTCGGTGAGCGGGCGTGGTGGGGCACCACGCCCTGGGCGTTGGTCGCGGTGGCCGTCGTGATCGTCCTGGTCGCACCGCGGGACTCCTTCGCTCCCGCCGTGCTGTTGATGGGCATCGGGGCGGTGCTGCTGTTCGTGACGGGCGGGACGCACATCTCCTGGCCGGGCCGGATGGCCGTGGGCCTGTCGGTGTTCCTGTTCAGCCGCCGGATGGGCCCGTGGCCCGCCGCGGCGGTGACGGCGGGGGCGCTCTTCGGCCAGGCCCTGTGGTACGTGGCGGTGGCGCCCGCGGGGCTCTCGGACACCGCGTCGGCCAACTTCTCCCTGGCCCTGGCGGTGCCCCAGGTCGCCGCGGCCGTGGTCGGGCAGCTCGTCGTCCAGCGGCGTCTGCTCCACGAGGCGGTCCTCGCCCGTACCGAGGAGGCGCACCGGGCCGAGCGGCTGGCCGCGGAGAAGGCCGCCCGCGACGAACAGGACCGGCTCGCCCGCGAGATGCACGACGTGATCGGGCACCGCGTCGGCAACATCGTCATGCTGGCCCGGGTCCTGGAGGAGTATCCGGAGGCCCGCGAGGACGTGGTGCGCGACGCGGCGCTGATCGAGAAGGAGGGGCGGACGGCGCTGGAGGAACTGCGGGCCGTCTTCCGCGGCATGGCCGGCCGGGTGCCCGCCCCACCCGTGCACGGCTTGGAGGACCTGCGGGAGCTGGTGTCGGACACCGGGCGGGCCCTCGGTCGCGAGATCGCCCTGGACGTGGACGGCTTTCCGGAGGTCCTGGCCCTCCCGGTGCAGCACGCGGTGCGCCGGGCCGTGCAGGAGGGGCTGGCCAACGCGGCCAAGCACGCGCCGGGCGCGGCCGTCGGCATCACGCTGGTGTGCGCCCGGGACGGGGTGCACCTCACCATCGCCAACGGACCCCCCGGGGAGGGGGCGCGGCCGCGGGCGGTGCCGATGGTGGGCGCCCGCGAGGAGGGCGTCCGGAGCGAGGGCGGGCGGGCGGAGGAGCCGCTGCCCGCGGGCGGCCTGGGGCTCGCGGGGACCCGCGCCCGGGTGGCCGCGCTGGGCGGGACCCTCACCACCCGGGAGGACCCGGACGGCGGGTTCGTCCTGGCCATCCGGATCCCCCGGCACGGCGACCCGACGGCCGTCTCCTGAACGAGCGGACGGACAGGGGCGCGCGTGCGGGCACGCGTGAGGGCGGGAGAACCGGCGCGGGCGAGGGCGGGGGCGGGGGCCGGGGCTCAGATGACGCCTTCGCGGATGGCGTGGGCCACGGCGTGGGAACGGTTGCGCAGGTGGAAGCGGTCCGCGTACACGGACAGGGCGTTCTTGACGGTGCGTTCGGAGTAGGCGAGCTGCTCGGCTATCTCCCGAGTGTCCAGACCCGTCGCGACGAGCCGGAGGACTTCCCGCTCCCGCTGGGTGACCCGGTCCCCGCGCTCCTCCTCGGCACGGTCCGGTTCCGGCGCGGAAGCGTGCCCGGGCCCGGGCCGGCGGACCCGGGCACCGCGGGCCACCGCCGAGACCGTGCGCACCAGGCGGTCCGCCGTGGTCTCGCGGCGCCGGAGCACGGCCGACACCTCGGACTGCGCCGCGCGCGTCAGGCCCGCGCCGTCCACCCCGCAGACGATCATGACGGCGGCCTTCGGTCCGGCCGCGCGGGCCCGTTCCAGCAGGGCCATGCCCTCCTCGTCCACCGTTTCCGCCACGACCACCGCGACGGTGGCCGCACCGAGTTGGCCCTCGGTGGCCGGCCACACCTCCGCCCGGTTCCTGAGCAGCGCCACGACGCCGGATTCGGAGATCGGATCGCATCCGACGACGTGCACGAACACACGCTCATGACCCACGAAGGGCACCCTTCCGCACTGACCCACCGCTCGGCCGGCGCCCCGTCGTCGCGGGAGCCGGACCGTCGCCTTGCCGCCCCAGCTTCCCCTTCGGGCACACCCGTCTGCCATGGCCCCGACCGGGCATTCCCAGGCCCGGAGCGGTGATCGTCCGAACTTCGAGGGGGCGGGGGGAGGATGCGGTCAGGTGGGCAGGCGGGCGGGGCTCAGCGGATGCGGGTGGGGCGTTCCCCCTCCGGGTCGGCGAACCGATCGAGCGCGGCGCGCACGTGGCCGCGCGTCGTACGGCCGCCCAGGTGGCCGTCGTCGCCGACGACGATCAGCTCGGCGTCGGGCCAGGCCCGGGCGAGTTCCCAGGCGGTGTCGAGCGGGGCGGCCAGGTCGAGCCGGCCGTGGACCAGTACGCCCGGGATCCCCGCCGGCCGGTGCGCCTCGCGCAGGAGGGCGCCCTCCTCCAGCCAGGCGCCGTGGGAGAAGTAGTGCGCGCAGATCCGCACGAGGGCCAGGCGCGCGGCCGGGGGGCGGTCGCCGTAGGGCTCGATCGGCGGGTACGACTCGTCTTCCACGGTCCGGACCTCCTGGCGTCGACGCCTCACAGGGAAACGGCCGCGCGGGCACCGTACTGCCGGAGACCGTGCGCCCGGAGACCGTACGCCCCGCCCCCGACCGTACGGGGCTCGGCTCAGGCCGTGGCGGCGGCCGTGCCGACCACCCTGGTCGGTGTGATGCGGACGACGACCCGGACCACCTCCGGGGGCAGGTCGACGTACTCCTGGCCGGCGCCGGGGCCTTCGTACCGTTCGGCGAGCGCGGCGGCCAAGGCTCGGTCCGCGTCCGGGGAGACGGCGGCCGTTCCCCGGACCTCCACGTAGCGGAGCGGGTCGGCCGGGTCGTAGACGGTCACGCTGACGCGGGGGTCCCGGCGCATGTTGCGCTCCTTCAGCCGGCCCTCCGCGGTGGAGACGAGCAGGTCGTCGCCGTCACGGCCGATCCAGACCACCGAAGTCTGCGGGCTGCCGTCCCCGTTGACGGTGGCGAGGACGGCGGGAACGGACGCGTCGAGGAGGCGCCGCACGGGTTCGGAGAGCAGAGAGGCCATCGGAGGAACGTATCGGGGGCGGCCGTGACCCGCACCCGCATTTTCACCCGGGTCCGAGGAACAGGCCCCGAGGCAGCGCGCGTCGACCGCCACGGCGGCCTTGAGGACGACGGCGGTGGGTGTGGAGGCGGTCCCGCCCCGCGCTCCGAGGGCCTGCCGGCATGATCATGGCGTGATCGACGAAACCAGCCGTCCCGGTGCGAAGCGCTTTGTCCTGTTCGATGTCGACGGCACGCTGATGGACGCCGTGGAGAACCAGCGCCTGGTCTGGCACACGTGGGCGCGGCGGTACGGACTCGATCCCGAAGAGGTCCACCGGGTCGCGCTGCGGACGCGGCCGATGGAGACGTTCGCGCAGGTCGCCCCGGACCGGGACCCTCAGGAGTGCCTGGCCGCCCTGCACGCGTTGGAGGACGAGGACGTCCGGTCCGGCTCGTACACGGCCTTCGACGGCGCCGCGGAACTCTTGGGCGCCCTCGAACCCGGACGCTGGTCCCTGGTGACCTCCAACTACGAGCACCGGGTCCGCGGACGGTTCGCACGGACGGGCCTCCCCGTCCCGGAGGTCGTCGTGGACGCCGCCTCGGTGGCGGACGGCAAGCCCTCACCGGTCCCGTACCTGCGGGCGGCCACCCTGCTCGGCACCACACCGCAGGACTGCCTGGTCATCGAGGACGCCCCCTCCGGCGTGCAGTCCGGGCTGCGCGCCGGGATGACGGTGTGGGGCGTCAACACCCCCGCGCCCGTGGACGGCGTACACCGCCACTTCACCAGCCTGCGGGAGGCCGCCCCCGAGATCCTCGCCTTCGCTGCCGGGGCCCGTCCTCACCGGCCGGAGGGCGTGGCCGCAGCGGTGTGATCCCGCTGTGGCGCTGTCGGAGGTCGTGCTCCGGCCATCGGCGGCCCGCCTCGACTACCTGTACGGGAGGTGCCCTCAGCCGGTGCCGGCGCCCAGGGCCGTCGCGACCGCGTCGAGGACGGTGAGGAGTTCCTCGACGGGCAGCTCGGCCACGAAGACGGTGCCGGCGTCCTCGGGGTGCTCGCGCAGGTGGTCCTCGCGCCAGAACTCCAGGGTGATCGTCAGCCGGTCCTCCTCTCGGGCCTTCTCTCGGGCCTCCTCTCGGAAGAGGTGGGCGATCAGGTTGTCGGTCGTGGGGCCCCAGAGCAGGGCGCGGTAGCGGCCGCGGAGTGCGTCCCCGAGCTCCGCCCCCGCGCCCCCGGCGTCCCCGTCGTCCCCGTCGTGACCCGGCCGCGGGACGAGTCGTCGGTGGGCGGCCTCGGCGGACAGGCCGGAGAAGGGCACGGGGAGGCCGGCACCCGACCTCAACCAGGCTGCGGCAGCCAGGACTTCGCGGCGGAACGCGGGCGTGTACACCATGTTGTCGTCGCAGGTCAGCCACCTGCCGGCGGCCCAGAGGTCCACCCGGCACAGCGGGCCCGGGGCGCCGACCTCCGCGGCGAACCGGGCCTTGTCCCCCACCAGCAGGCTCGTACGCATGTCGGTGACGATGTCAGCCCGCCCGCGTCCCGGACAAGCCGGCGGGCCCCACCCCGCGGCGCCGCTCCGGGCCTGATCCCCGTGGACGTCAGCGCACACCATCGGTGTCGGCCGCGCCGCCGGCGTCCGTCGCGCCGTCGGTGCCGAGTCCCGAGTCGAGCCGGGTGTCGAGGAGGGCCCAGACCCGGCGGCCTTCCTCCGACGCTTCGGTGCCGCAGGAGGCGGTGCCCTCGACGGCGGCGAGCCGGGCGAGGAGACCGCTGTCGGTGGCGGCGACGGTGTGGGAGAGGACGACGATGAGAACGCGGCCGTCCTGATCGGCCAGGTGCACGCTGATCCGTCGGCCGCCGTCGGTGAGGGCCGCCCCCACGAGCAGGCGCACCGCCCCCGCGAGCGCCCCGTCGGCGGGCCGGTCGTATCCCCACTCCCGCACCTTCCCGGCCACGGACCGGACGGCCTTCGCCGCCGCCCAACAGTCGCCGCTCAGCGCCCAGTTGGCGACACGTCGGTCACGGACCCGCATGCGGGTCGAGGCCCCCAGCGGCTGCGGCCGGCTCAGCCCGACCGGTACGAGCGAGCCCGTGCGGGGCCGGGTCGGCGGCGTGGGCACCGGTTCGGAATCCCTCTCGGGCGGCGGCACCTGGACGGGGCGCTTGGGCGGGGTCGGGGTCCGCGGCGGATAGCCGGGCGGCAGCTTCGGGCCCTTCACGTCCCACGGTTCGCTCACCGACACCTCTCCTCCTCCCCGGCCCGACCCGGGGTGGGGTCATCCTGGCAGCCGCCCCGCCCCCGCGGTGGGCCCGCGCCCGAACCCGACCCGAACGGGTCCGCCACCGGCCGCCTCCGCACCGACGGCACGACCACACCGCACGACCCCGCCGTCTGCGCGCCCCGGACGCTTCCCGTACCGTCGGACCGTGATGATCGAAACGGGTGAGCCGCGCAGCCTGGGCGTTTCCGCCTCCGAGGCGCGGTTGCGGTTCACGACGGAGTACCAGAAGGTCGGCGGCGGGCCCCGGCGGCGCCTGCTCGCGCTCGACGGCGAGCCCGCCTTCGAGCTCAGCTTCTACTGCGGCAGCTGCCCCCTGCTGTTCCGCCGCCTGGAGGGCTCGAACGAGACGCTGTCGCTGGAGGCCGTGCGGGAACGACTCACCGGCACGCTGGGCGGCCTGGCGGACGACGGCGTGCCCGACGTGCTGCACGCCTTCGGGGCGCTGCTGCCGGCCGGCCGGTACCTTCCGATGCTCCTGGACGTGGAGCCGCGGCTGGTCCTGCCCGGACAGCAGGGGGACTACTTCAGCGACGAACAGGTCTCCACCTGGGGCCTCGACCAGTTCTGGGGGCTGCCCGAGCACCCCCGGACCCCGTACTACCGCACCTTCGAGACCGCCGTGGACGCGGACGCCCACCTCTACGAGTTCGTCGTGCCGATGGTCCCCCCGATCCGGAACGACCGGGACCGCGTGGCGGATTACGCGAGGCTCATGGAGCGGGGGACGGTCCCCACGGCGGTGGCGATCTCCACGCTGGACGTGTGCCAACCCGCCCTCGACCTGGCGGACGACTACTTCGTGCACTGGGGCCTGACGCATTTCCTCCTCGACGGTCACCACAAGGTGGAGGCCGCGGCGACCGCCGGTCGCCCCGTCCGGCTCCTCTCCCTCCTGGCCCTCGACGAGAGCCTGGCCGGGGCCGAGGACAGGGCCCGGCTCGCCGCCGTCCGCGCCCGCCCCCGCACGCCCCGGGTGGTCCCCGGCTGAGCCGGCGGACGGAGCCGGCCTCGGCTCGGGACCCGGGAAGGGTGCGGGTCAGAGCGAGCTCAGCCAGGTCCTGGTGGCCCGGGGGTGCGCGAAGCGGTGGGTGTCGAGGGGTGCGGAGCGGGGGTCGCGGGTCCGGCGCTCGATCTCCTCGCCACGGCTTCGGTGCTGCGACCAGGACCACCAGGCCGGGTGCTCCCGGCTGAGCCAGCCCGCCCAGGTCTCCCTGTTGCCCCCGAAGACCACCTCGCGGGTGACGGTGCGCCGCAGGGACCTCCGCAGGACGCGCGGCATGACCACGCGCCGCGGGTAGTCCAGCCAGAGCACGGTGTCGGCGCGCTCCCACAGCAGGTCGCGGACTTCGGGGTGGCCGAGGGAGTCCACGATCCAGCGGGGCCCCGCGGTGAGCCGGGCCACCTCCGCGGCGAAGTACTCGTCGACGGCCCAGTCGGGGCCGGTGAAGTACAGGGCGTCCATCTCGATGTACGGCAGGTCCAGGCGGCCGCCCACGGCACGGGCGAGCGTGGACTTGCCCGCGCCCGTGACGCCCACCACCAGGATCCGTTCCACGGGCGCACCCTATATCCGGCAGCCCTCCGCCGCCGCGGCGCGGGACTTCGCGAGCGCGCTTCCCCGGAAGGCGTCCCTCACCCATGACACATGTAACGACTCGTCATGGACCACCTCCTTCCCGGGGTTGACGGACCGAGCGGGGTGCTTCCTCCCGGCGGATGACGAACGGAACGGATCCGGGCAGAAGAATCGAACCGTCCCAGATCGCCGGTCCGTCGTCCGCGCCGGGCCCCCGCTCCAGGAGTCACCCCGTGCCTTCCAGCCTTCCGGGCCGCCGACGGCTCCGCCGTACCGCCGCGGCCGGTGCCGTCGTCGCCGCCCTGCTCACCGGCCTCGTACCGGCGGCCTCGGCCTCCGCCTCTCCGACCACCGCCTCCCCACACCCGAACGGGCAGGCCCTCGGCGGGCATTCGGCCGCCGTCGCCGCCTCCGCCGGCACCACGGCCGTCCCGCACCCCGACCGCGCCCGCCTGGACCGGATGCTCCGCGCCGTCCACGAGGCGGGGATCTTCGGCGTGTACTCCTCGGTCCGCGACGGGCGGGCTCGCTTCGACGGTGCCGCCGGTCTCGCGGACGTCGACACGGGGCGGCCGGTCCGGCCCGACCTCCGGCACCGGGTCGGCAGCATCACGAAGAGCTTCACCGCCGTGGCCGTGCTCCAGCAGACCGCGAAGGGCCGGATCGGGCTCGACCGGCCGGTCGGCGACTACGTGCCGGACCTGGTGCCCGGCGAGCGCGGCCGTACGGTGACGGTCCGGATGCTCCTGAACCACACCAGCGGCATCGCCGACTACATCGCGGAGGCCTTCCCGTCCCTCAAGGAGGGCAGCACCGCCGACCTGGACGACCAGCGCTACCGCAGCATCTCCCCGCGCACACTGGTCCGGTACGGGGTGGGGCTGCCGCAGTGGTCCGAGCCGGGCGCCGAGTTCCGCTACTCGAACACCAACTACATCCTGCTCGGCGAGATCCTGCGCAAGGTCACCGGGGAGGACCCGGAGCGCGTCATCACCCGGGACGTCATCCGCCGCGCCGGCCTGAAGGACACCTACTTCCCCGGCACCGACCCCAGGATCCGCGGCCCGCACGCCCGCATGTACGAGAACTTCTACGGGCTCATCGACCCGCCGCGCGACTACAGCGTCTACAACATGACCTGGGGCGGCACCGCCGGCGCGCTCGTCTCGACCATGGGGGACCTCAACTCCTTCTACCGGACGCTGCTCCGGGGCGACCTGCTGCCGCGAACCCAACTGCGGCAGATGCTCACCACCGTCCCCATGATCGAGGACGAGGAGGGGAACGTCCTCGCCGGCTACGGCCTCGGCATCTACACCCTGGAGACGCCGTGCGGCCCGGTCTGGGGGCACGACGGCGGGGTGTGGGGCGCCGGCACCTGGGCGCTGTCCGACGCGCGGGGCGGGCGGCAGTTCGCCGCCGGCTGGAACCTGATGAAGTACCAGCGCCTGAACGAGTCCGGCACGGCCTTCCTGGACCACCCGGCCGACGCCGCCCTGGCCGAGTACCGCGACCGGGCCCTGTGCGGCGACCGCTCCACCACCCCCCGCCCGACCACGACCGGCGGCGCGCAGACGACCGACGGGGCGAGGGCCGGCCTCCCGACCGAGGGCCTGCCGACCGAGGGCCTGCCGACCGAGGGCCTGCCGACAGCGTCGCTGCCGCTGCTCACGGACACGCTCGGGACGGTTCCGGCCGCCCGGCGATAGGGGATGCTCCCGCCGCCCCGGAAGCCGTGC
>NZ_JBEOSD010000200.1:0-13188 GCF_040302735.1 Streptomyces sp. NPDC097619
ATGAGGCGCAGCTGGTTGGGTTCGACAGCGGCGCGCAGGTCGTCGTCGGTGATGACCAGATCGTCCGGGTCCGGGGCGGGGCCGCCGGGCGGGGTTCCGTTCAGGGGCGCAGCCGGATCGGGTTGGTGAGGGCGGCGGGCGGCCCGGGGAGGTGCGGTGCCTGGGCGGGGTGGCGGACCTCCGCGCGGACGTGGGCGGTGCGGGCGGCCGTGGTGCGCCATTCCAGGGCGTCGGCGGCGGGCACGGTGAGCACGGTGCCCTGGTCGGTGACGAGCCGGAGTTCGCAGCCCTCCGCCCCGGTCGTCGAGAGCCGCACCAGGACCTCGGTGTCCGGTCCTCCCGCGGTCAGTTCCTCGCCGATGCCCGCGTGGCCGCCCCGGGGCGTGACGGCGGTGAAGTCCACGGACACGGCGGAGGATTCGGCGGCGTAGGCGCGTCCGGCCCGCAGTCCGGCGAGGATCGCCGTGCGGGAGAGGTCCTCGGCCAGGACCACGGTCTGGGGGCTGCCGACCCGGTCCGGGGCGCGGTGGTAGTCGCTGTGCGCGAGGGCGGGCAGGGGGCGGCGGCCGTCCGACCGGGACAGTCCGGCGTCCCAGGCGGCGAGGGTGATCTCGTCGTCCGGGGTCCAGGGCCCGTTCCAGATCTCCACGGCGTCGGCCTCGGCGAGGCCGTGCTTCCAGGCGCAGCCGATGCAGGTCGCGTGCGGGTGGGCGGGGACGACCAGGCCGCCCGCCTGCCGGACGGCGCGCGCGAAGCGGGGGAACCGGCCGTCGCGGGCCCGGTAGCGCCAGTCGACGAAGGTGCCCGGGTCGGTACCGACGGCGAGGACGTGGCCGGTGCGGGTGGTGATCTCCTCGCCGGTGAGCACGAGCAGGCCCTGCGCGGCGGCGGCCGCCCACGCGGTGTGGGAGCTGTGGGTGTTGTGCTCGGAGGTGTTGACGAAGTCCAGGCCGGCGGCGCGCGCGAGGGCGATGATCTCGTCCGGCGTGCTGCGTCCGTCGGAGTGCACGGAGTGCACGTGGCAGTCCCCGCGGTACCAGGCCCGGCCGCGGCCGGGGAGGCGCTCGGGCGGATGGGTCACGGGGGCGGGGCGCGCGGGCGGGCCGGGTACGAAGGTGGTGGTGATCTCGTAGGCGAGGCCCTGCGGGGCGACGGTGTAGGGGCCGAGGGCGAGGTACCAGCGGCCGGGCTCCAGCGGTCCGGGCAGGTAGCCGGGGGTGGCCGCGTCACCGCGGAGGAAGAACTCGGTGCGGGCGCCGCCGGACCAGCCGCGGAAGCCGCGGCCGCCGAGGGCGGTGCCGCGCCGGTCGAACAGGCCGATGTCGAGGGCGTTGCCCGGGGTGCCGGGCGGGGTGGGGGGCTTGTCGTACCGGTAGGAGACGCGCAGTTCGCGTACGCCGGGCGGGAGGTCGAACGGCAGGTACACGTAGTCGGGTGCGCCGGGCGGGAGGGTGCCGCGCAGGACGGTGGACGCGGCCGGTGCGGGATCCGCGGCGGGGCCGTCCGCGGGCGTGGGGAGGGGGACGGCCGTGCCCGCGGCCGATGCCGTCGCCTGTGCCAGCAGTGCTCGTCTACTGAGGGCCATGGCCCTCAGGGTCCCGGCCCCCGGTGAACCGGGCGTGAACGCGCGGGCGGTCCGGAGTGGGGGGCCGGCCCGGGTAGCGTGATCGACCGGCGCGCGGGGTGCGTCCGGGCGGTCCGGGCGGGCCGCCCGCCGGGAGTGAGGGGCTGCGATGAGCGGACCGGTGAAGCCCGAGGTCCAGGTGCCGGAAGGGGCGGCTCCGACCGAGCTGACCGTCCGGGACCTGGTGGTCGGGGACGGGCCCGAGGTGAAGTCGGGGATGGTGGTCCGGGTCCACTACGTGGGGGTGACCTTCGCCTCGGGGAAGGAGTTCGACGCCTCCTGGGACCGGGGCGAGCCCTTCAAGTTCGCGCTGGGCGCCGGACGGGTCATCAAGGGCTGGGACCGCGGGGTGAAGGGCATGCGAGTGGGCGGCCGGCGCGAGATCGTCGTCCCGCCGCGCCTGGGCTACGGCAACGAATCCCCCACGCCGCTGATCCCGCCGGGCTCCACCCTGGTCTTCGTGGTGGACCTCCTGGACCTGTACTCCACCCCGGGCGGCTGGCACAGCACCCGCACCGGCTGACCGGCCTCCGGCCGCGACGCGCACGCGTGCGGGGCCCGCGCCCCGGGTGGGGTGCGGGCCCCGCACGGGGCGTCCGAGTCAGCGGCCGGCCACGATCCGGTCGGCGGCGCTGCCGATGCCGTTCCAGCCCGAACCCGTCCAGACGGTGACGGCGGACCGGTCGGGGGTGAGCCCGTGGACGTGGGTGCGGCTGAGGGCGAAGCTCGCGCCGGGCCCGCCGATCTGCGTCCAGGAGTGGGCGGTGCCGTCGAAGCGGAACACGTCTCCGCCGTTCGGTGCGATGGCCACCATCGTCGTGCCGCCCGCGTACAGGTCCGCGGCGGGTCCGCCGACCTGTTCCCACCGTTCGCCGCTGCCGGTCCAGCGCATGACGGCGCCCCGGTTCGGGGTCAGCCCGTAGAGGGCGTCGTCGTTGACGGCGAAGGCGGCTCCGGCGTTGCCCACACGGGTCCAGGAGCCGGGGGTGCCGTTGTAGCGGTGGACCCCGCCGTCGGCGGGGTTGGTGGCGAACAGGCCCGCCGCGCCGGCGTACAGGGCGGTGGCCGCGTCGCCGATCTTGGTCCAGCCGGTGCCGCTGCCGCTCCACTGCATGACGGCGGCTCGGTTCGGGGTGAGGGCGAACAGGTGCCGGTCGCTGACGGCGAAGGCGGCGCCGGCGTCGCCGATCCGGGTCCAGGATCCCGGGGTGCCGTTGTACTTGTGGATGCCGCCGTCGCCGGGGTTCGTGGCGAACAGGCCGGCGCCGCCGGCGTACAGGGCCGCGGCCGGTCCGCCCACGGCGGTCCGACTTCCGCCGTTCCAGACGACGACGGCGGACTTGTCGGGGGTCAGCGCGTACAGGTCCCCGTCGACCGGCACGGGGACGGACGGCGCGTCGTCCACGACGTGGCGGTTGCGGATCGGCCGGTAGGCGCCGGGGTTGCTGCCGGCGAAGTACGGGTACGGGATCCGCCGGTGGTGGACGCCCGACCCGGAGAACTCGTATCCCCAGTAGGAGGCGCGCCCCGCGTCGGCCCAGCCCTCGAAGAGCACGATGTGGCCGGAGCTGCCCGAGTTGTCGTTGTTCAGGGCGTCGCCGAGGCGCAGCTCGTCCTTGGTGATCTGCCGGGTCACCCCGCGCGCGGCGAAGGTGTCGGTGGTCAGGCCGGCCCTCGCCAGGCCCCAGGCCATCGAGACGTAGCCCAAGCAGTCGCGCCGGTAGCCGTCGTGCGTTCCGGACTGGTTGTAGGCCAGTCCTCGGCCGACCCTGGACCGGGCCCGCTCGATGACGCGGCCGCGGGTGATGGCGGGGGCGGCGGCGGCACTCGTCGCGGGGGCTGCGGCCAGGGCGGACGGGCCCTCCTCCGGAGATGCCGTGCCGGGGGAATCCTCGAAGACGCGGTCGGCGGGTTCGCCCTGCCCCGGGCTGCCCTCGTCCGGGAACTCCGCCGTGACGGCCGTCGTACCCGCCGTGGCACGGGCGGGTCCGGCGGTGGCGGGCTGGACCCCGTACCCCAGGAGGGCCGCCGACAGGGCGCCGGTGAGGAGGAGGCGGACGGATAAGGAACGGCGGATGCGAACGGCCCGTGCCACGAGGACTCCCGGAAGGATGCGACGAGGTGCGACGCGTCGAACCCAGGGAGTCGGCGGGTGTCGGAGCGGCAGGGCGAGCGGCAGAACGGCGGCAGCGGGGCGGCGGAAGGCCGCGGTCGCGCGGCCGCCTCCGAAGGCTCCGGAAGCCTGGGCCGGAGGCGGGCGGGACGGCCTGGGCCGGAGGCGCGGCCGGCTCAGGGGCGGCGGTGGGTCAGGGGCGGCGGTGAGTCAGGGGCGGCGGTGAGTCAGGGGCGGCGGAGGCGGGTGGTCCAGCGGGCGAGGAGTTCGGCGGGGGTGCGGGCGGGCGGGGTGCGGCCGGCGGGGCGGTAGGGACGGCCGGTGAGGGGGGTGTACGGCATCAGGTAGCGGTCACCGCCGGTGTCGAGCACGCACAGCGGGAAGCCGCCCGGCTCGGGGGCCCGCTCGATCCGGACCGTGAAGGGGCGCGGCGGGTCGGTGGGGATCTCGGCCCGCAGCGGCTCCCCGAGCCCGGCGGCGGCGACGGTCTTCCCGTCCACCCACACCTCGGCGCGGTCCCGCCGCGGATCGCACATCACGGTCACGGCGTGGCCGTCCTGGTCGAGGTGGTAGCGCAGGCTGCCCGGCATCTCGGCCTCCCGGGAACGTGTCCTGTCCACCAGGGTAGTACGGCGGGCCGCCCGGCCCGGGGGCGGCCGTCCCGGGCGCCGGCCCCGGTCCACAGCGGATCCAGGGCTCCCGCACACGGAAATCCCACGCCGCCGTCCCAGCATCGCGGCATGGCACGCCACAGACGCTCCGCCCGGTCCCGGACAGCGGGCCGCTTCCTCGTGTTCGGTACGGTGGCCGCGCTCACCGGAGCGATCGGACTCACCCAGGCGCAGACCCGGCCGGAGGCGGCGATGGAAGCGGTACCGACGCCCGCCGCGGGGGCCGGCGGGACCACGTCCTCCCCCGCGGCCCCGACCCCGGCCGCCCCCTCCCCTTCCCTCCCCCTCCCCGTCCGCGGGCGCGTCGGAGGCGTCACGGGTGGGCGCCGCGGTCACGGAGGCGGTACGGGAGGTTGGAGGGCGCCGGTGGGCACGCGGCCGTGGCGGTACTGGATCCGGCCACCGGAACGACGGCCTCGGCGGGGACCGGGGGGACGGCCGACCGTGCCTTCGCCACCGCCAGCATCGTCAAGGTCGACATCCTCGCCGCCCTGCTGCTGCGCGCCGACGACGAGGGGCGCGAGCTGACCGCCCAGGAGGACCGCTGGGCGAGGGTCATGATCGAGGACAGCGACAACGCGGCCGCCACCGCCCTCTGGAACGCCATCGGTGGCGGGCCCGGCCTGACCGCGGCGAACACCCGACTGGGCCTGACCGGGACGGAGCCGGGGGACGGCGGTTACTGGGGACTGACCCGGACCACCGTCGCCGACCAGCTCCCGCGCGGGGGTCCGATGGCCTTGCGGATGCCGATCTCGCGGGTCCGTTCGGTGACGGTGACCAGCATGATGTTGGTGACCCCGATGCCGCCGACGAGCAGGCTGATCGCGGCGACCGCCCCCAGCAGGACCGTGAAGGTCTCGCTGGACTCGGCGACCGCGGACTGCAGGCTCGCCTGGTTGAACACCTGGAAGTCGGTGGTGCCGTGGCGTTGGTTCAGCACGGCGGTGACCTCGGCCTGGGCCGCGTCCACCGCGCCGGGGTCCTCGGCCTGGACGACGATCTGGCTGAGCGCGCCGTAGCTGGTCAGGGTGCCCTGCACGGCGGTGTAGGGGGCGATGGCGATGTCGTCGGCGTCCTGGAAGCCGGTGGAGGCGGAGCCGGATTCCGCGAGGATCCCGACCACGGTGAAGAAGGCGCCGTCGACGTTCAT
Source organism: Streptomyces sp. NPDC097619 (assembly GCF_040302735.1). Taxonomy (NCBI): domain Bacteria; kingdom Bacillati; phylum Actinomycetota; class Actinomycetes; order Kitasatosporales; family Streptomycetaceae; genus Streptomyces; species Streptomyces sp. NPDC097619. The sequence goes on from NZ_JBEOSD010000200.1 coordinate 5,562, forward strand.
GCGCTTGCCGATCGGATCGACCCGGCCGAAGAGTTCCTCGGCCACCGTCTTTCCGATCACCGCCACCTTGAGGCCGGAGCGGACCTGTTCGGCGGTGAAGGACGCACCGCGTTCGACGGTCTTGTTCGCCGCCTTGAAGTACGCCGTGTCGGTGCCGACGAACTGGCCGATGCTGTGGCTGGTCGTCAGGTAGGTGGTGGTCCGGGCGCTGGCGTTGACCACGGGTGAGGCGCTCTCCACCGAGGGCGCCTTCACGGGCTCGACCAGGGCGGCCGCGTCCTCCACGGTGAGCTCGCGGGCCTGCGTGCGGGGTCCGGTGGCGCCCGAGTCCCGGGAGGCTGCGGGGCCGCCGGCCTGGCGGGACCCGCCGCCCTGTCCGGTGGTGGAGGTGGAGACGGTCAGCGCGCCCGCGCCGAGGCGGCTGATGCTGTCCTGGATCTGGCGGGAGGATCCGTTGCCGACGGCGACGAGCAGGATGACCGCGCCGACGCCGATGAGGATGCCCAGGGTGGTGAGGCCGCTGCGGAGCTTGTTGGCGCCGAGGCCGCGCAGGGCGAAGCGGAGGATCTCGAAGGGGCTCACTGTCCGCGGTCCTCCACGATGTCGCCGTCGACCAGGCGGATGACCCGCTTGGTGCGCTTGGCGACCTCGTCCTCGTGGGTGATCAGGACGATGGTGCGGCCGGCCGCCGAGAGCTGGTCGAGGACGTCGAGGACGTCCTCGGTGGAGCGGCTGTCGAGATTGCCGGTGGGCTCGTCGGCGAGCAGCAGGGCGGGGGCGGTGGCCAGGGCGCGGGCCACCGCGACGCGTTGCTGCTGGCCGCCGGAGAGTTCGTTCGGTTCGTGCCCGGCCCGCTCGGTGAGCCCGACCAGGTCGAGGGCGGCAAGGGCCCGGCGTCGTCGTTCGGCTGGCTTCACCCCGCCGTAGGCCAGGGGGAGTTCGACGTTGGCGAGGGCCGTCATGCGCGGGATCAGGTTGAAGCTCTGGAAGATGAAGCCGATCTTGCGGTTCCGCAGGATCGAGAGCTGGTGCTCGCTGAGTCCGCTGACGTCCGTGCCGTCCAGCAGGTAGCTGCCCCGGGTGGGGACGTCCAGACAGCCGAGGATGTTCATCAGGGTGGACTTGCCCGAGCCGGACCGGCCCATGATGGCCACGTAGTCGCCGCGTTCCACGGTCAGGGTGGTGCCGCGCAGGGCGTGTACGGCGGTCTCGCCCCGGCCGTACACCTTGGTGAGTCCGCGCACCCGGATCACGGGGGCGGTCGGGGACGGGACGGTGGTGCTCATCGGCCGCCACCGCCACCCGGACCGCGTCCGCCGGAGCCGCCGCCGGGCATCGCCCCGCCGCCGAGGCCGCCACCGGGGAACTGACCGCTGCCGCCGGCGCCGCCGGTGGTGGTGGTGGCGGCCGTGATCCGGACCTGTTCGCCTTCCGTCAGGCCGGACTTGATCTCGGTGCCGGAGGTGCCGGAGATGCCGACCGTCACCGTGCGGACCACCGGCGCGCCGTCCTGGAGGACGGTCACGGTGCTCTGGCCGCCCGCGCTCGTGCCGGCGGCCGCCGGCACGTACAGGGCGTCCTTGGCCTCCGCGACGGTGACGGTCGCGGTGGCCGTCTGCCCGATGCGCACTTCGGCGGGCTTCTCCTTGAGGGAGACCGTGACCCCGAAGGTGACCCCGTTGTTCTCCGTGGTCGGTACGCCGTCCACGGCCGCGACCATACCCTGGGCCGTGACACCGGACAGGGCGGCGAAGGTGACCGTCGCGGTCTGTCCGACCTTGAGTCGGGTGGCGTCCGACTCGGTGAACTTCCCCGTCACCTGGACCGCGCCCGGATCGGCGAGCTCGATGAACCCGCTGCCGGACGCGGTCGTCCCCGACGATGACGATGACGCCGAGGACGACGACCCCGATGCCGAGCCGGATCCGGAGGACGAGCCTCCGACGCTGCCGTTCACCGCGGTGACCGTCCCGGCGAACGGGGCGTACAACACGGTCCCGTCGAGGGCGCGTTGGGCGGCCTTCACGGCGTTGTCGGCCCGGACCCAGCCCGCCCAGCCCTGGGTGGTGGTCGTGTCGGCGTCGGCGGCCATGGCCCGGTCGGCCTTCGCGGCGTCGAGCTGTTCCTGTGCCTCGGTGCGGTCGAGTTCGGCCGGCTTCCGGCCCTTCTCGACCTTGGTGCCCACCGTGACGTGGACGGCGGTGACGGTGCCCGAGCCCGTGAAGGTCAGCGCCCGTGTCCGCGCGCTCGCCACCGAACCGGAGGCGGACACCTGCGCGGTGAGGTCACCGCGCGTGACGGTCGTGGTCCGGCTCGCGGCCGGGGCCTCCGTCCCGTCGTCGCCGAGTGACACGTACGTGAGGGCGACGCCCCCGGCCAACAGCAGGGCCGGGCCGCCGTTGACCACGGCGGCCCGGCCTCTGATTGCAGATCCCATGGCCGGTAAGGCTGGTGGCCCCACCTGTGGCGGCCGTAGCGGTTACATGTGAAATCTCCCGTGAGACCCCGGGGCGGGCTTGCGCGGAGCGGAAGCGCGTGGCCCGGTGAACGGGCTCAGCCCGCGTAGCGGGCCATCCAGGCCTCGACCTCGTCGGCCGACCGGGGCAGTCCGGCGGAGAGGTTCTCGTGGCCGTCCGCGGTGACGAGCAGGTCGTCCTCGATCCGGACGCCGATGCCGCGCCACTCCTCGGGGACCGTCAGGTCGTCCGGCTGGAAGTACAGGCCGGGCTCGACGGTGAGCACCATGCCCGGCTCCAGGACCCCGTCCACGTACTCCGCGGTGCGGGCCTCGGCGCAGTCGTGCACGTCGAGGCCGAGCATGTGGCCGGTGCCCGCCATGGTGAAGCGGCGCTGGAGGCCGAGCTCGAAGGCCCGGTCCGCGGGGCCTTCGAGGAAGCCCCATTCGACCAGCTTCCCGGCCAGGTGACGCTGCGCCGCCACGTGGAAGTCGCGGTACGCGGCCCCCGGCTTCACCGCGGCCATGCCCGCCTCCTGGGCCTCGTACACGGCCTCGTAGACGGTGCGCTGCACGGGGGTGAAGGTGCCGCTCACCGGCAGGGTGCGGGTGACGTCGGCGGTGTAGAGGGTGTGGGTCTCCACGCCAGCGTCGAGGAGGAGCAGGTCGCCGGGGCGCACCGGGCCGTCGTTGTCGGTCCAGTGCATGATCGTGGCGTGCTCGCCGGCGGCGCAGATGGAGCCGTAGCCGACGGAGTTGCCCTCCAGGCGGGCGCGGCGGAAGAAGGTCCCCTCGATCCAGCGCTCGGAGGAGGCCACGGCCCGGGAGAGTTCGGCCACGCAGTCGGTGAACCCGCGCACGGTGGAGTCCACGGCCTTGCGGAGTTCGCCGATCTCCCAGTCGTCCTTGACGAGGCGGAGGTCGCTCAGGGCCTCTTCCAGGGCGGCGTCGCGGTCGGCGTCGGTGCTGACGGCGGCCTCCGGTTCCGGGGCGATGCCGCGCACGATGCGGGTGGGCACCTCGGGGGCGGCGGCCAGGTCGGCCGTGAGGGTGCGGACGTCGCGGCACTCCAGCCCCAGGACCCGCTCGGACTCGGCGAGGGAGCGGCGGCGGCCCATCCACAGCTCGGCGGTGTAGCCGAGCCAGAACTCGTCGGTGTCCCGACCGTCCCGCGGCAGCTGGTAGCAGACGGCGTGGTGGCCGCCCTCCGGGCGGGGTTCGAGCACGAGGGCGCAGTCGCGGGCCTGGTCGCCGGTCAGGTGCACGTAGCCGGAGAACGGGCGGAAGGGGTAGGTGTCGTCGTTCGAGCGGACCTTGAGGCCGCCGGAGGGGACGACCAGGCGTTCGCCGGGGAAGAGGGCGGACAGGGCGGCGCGGCGGCGGGCCGCGTGGGGGGCCTGGGCGTCCTGCGGGAGGTCGTGCTGCTCGGTGTCGGCCCAACCCGTGCGCATGAGGGCGGACAGTTCCCCGGAGACCTCCGGGTAGAGGCCGTTCTTGCGTGCTTTCGCCACGTCGTGCACCTGCTTCCGGACGGAGTCGGCGGCGCCGGGGGCTCCCGGCGGCTCCCGGACGGTACTGCGGAACGCTCCGCCCCGGAGTTCCCTCGGTGCCAGTGGCACCGATGTGCCAAAGGGGCGGGGCCCGGGCGCCGATAATGCGGGCATGACGAACGCGCGACTGGACGGGGCCCTGCGACTCCTCGGGATCGGGCCGGCCGCCGGCCGGGTCTACCTGGCCCTGCTGGAGCGGGCCCCCGCCCCGCTCTCCGTGATCGGGGAGGCGGCCGGGCTGGACGGGGACGGGCTGGCGGCGGCGTACGGGGAGCTGGTCGACGCGGGGCTGGCGAGCACGGCGGCGGAGGGGGCGGAGGTGGTGGCGCCGGTGCCGCCCGCGGCAGGGCTGGAGGTGCTGGCCCGGCACCGTGCGGCCGAGCTGGAGGAGTCGCGGATCGCCGTGGGCGGCGCCTTCGACGCCTTCCGCCGACAGCGCCTCGCCGCCTGGAACGACCACCTCGTGGAGGTGGTGACCGGGGACGCGGTCGGCCCGCGGATGCGCCAGGCGTGGGCCAGTGCCCGCGAGCAGATCCGGCAGTTGGACTCGCCGCCCTACTTCCCGCTGCCCGGGGCCACCGAGGACGCGCTGGCGACGCTGGCCCGGGGCGTGGTGCAGCGCGTCGTGTACTCCCGGGCCTCGCTGGAGGTGCCGGGGCAGTTGGAGAGCGCGATCGAGCCGTGCGTCCGGGCCGGGGAGCAGGCCAGGGTGACCCCGGCGGTGCCGGTCAAGCTGGTCGTCATCGACGCCTCGTACGCGCTGGTCTCGCTGTCCATCAAGGAGGCGGACGTGCACAACACCATGCTGGTGGTGCAGCCCTGCGGGCTGTTGTCGGCGCTGATCGCGCTGTTCGAGCAGGTGTGGCAGACCGCGCTCCCGCTGCACGGCGGCCCGGGCGGCGGCCCGGCGGGCCTGCCCGCGGCCGATCGCCGTCTGCTGCGCCTGCTCGCGGGCGGTGCGAGCGACGAGGTCATCGCCCGCGAACTGGGCGTCAGCCGCCGCACCTTCTTCCGCCGCCTCCAGATCCTGATGGCCCGCCTGGGCGCGGAGAACCGCTTCCAGATGGCCCTCCAGGCCCAACGCTCCGGCTGGCTCTGATCCCTGGCCCGCCCGGGGCCGCCGGGGTCCGTCAGCGGCAGAGGAGGGCGGCGCGGAGGTCGAGGCGGTGGTCGAGGCGGGAGAGGTCCAGGCCGGTGAGGGATTCGATGCGCTGGATGCGGTAGTGGACCGTGTTGACGTGGAGGTGGAGGGATTCGCCGGTGCGGGTCCAGGAGCCGTTGTGGGCGAGGAAGGTCTCCAGGGTCTCCAGGAGCATGCCGGCCGAGGCGCTCTCCTCGGTGACGAGGCGGCCCAGGACGCGGGTGCTGAACACCTCGCGGACCTCGGCGGGGACGCCGGTGAGGAGGCGGGCCAGGGTGGTGAAGCCCTCGGCGCCGGTGACCTCGGAGCGATCGGGGGAGGCGCCGCGCGCCGAGTCGAGGGCGAACCGGGCCTGGCGCAGGGCCCCGGGGAGTCCTTCGGCGTCGGGGGTGGGGGCGCTGACGCCGGCGTGTAGGAGGGTGGTGGGGTCGCAGGCGTGCAGCAGCGGCCAGGCCGCCTCCAGGGCGGGGTGCGGCGGGGGCCCGGAGACCACGGCGGCGGCGCCGTCGCCGAGGGGGGCGACGAGGTGCGGGGCGCCGTGGTGGGCGAGGGCCTCGGCGAGGGCGGCGCCTGCGGTGGCCGGGCCGCCGGTGCCGGCGCGGACGGCGATCACGTGGCGGGGCTCGCCCTCGGGGAGTCCGCCGGCCGTGAGGAGGGCGGTGCGGGCGGCGGGGTCGGGGCGGGCGGCGGTGAGCAGGGCGAGGAGGGCGGCGGCCGGTTCGGGGGCCGGGCCGGCCGGCTGCTGGAGGCGGCATTCGGCGAGGACGTCGGCGAGTTCGTAGAGGACGCCGGGCGGGACGTCGGCGGCGTCGCGGGCCGTGAGGTACCAGCGGTCGTAGACGGAGCCGCCGCCGTCGACGGGGACGGTGAGGCCGGTGCCGGTCCTGAGGTGCTCGGCGGCCTGGCGGGGGGTGAGCACCGGGGTGCCGGGGGTGCGGGCCACGAGCCGGCCGGAGGCGGTGAGGATCCCGCAGGGGGCGGGGCCGAGGGGGCCGAGGGCGGCGTCGAGGAGTTCCTGGGGTCCGGCGCCGGCGGTGAGGAGCTGCTGGAGGCGGCCGCGGACGGCGGCGGGGAGGGCGTTGCGGCCGGCGGGGCGACGGCCGAGGCGGCCCCACTGGCGGAGGTAGAAGGCGTCGGTGATGGTGCGGAAGCTGACGTCCGGGGGGACGGCGAAGAGGGGGATGTCGTGGTCGCGGCAGGCGACGAGGACGTCCTCGGGGACGGCGCCGTGGGTCTCCTCGCCCGCCAGCAGGGCGGCGGTGCCGGCGCCGCGGAGGGAGGCGGCGAACTGGTCGGCCTTGCGGCGCCCGCCGTCGGGGGTCCACCAGACCAGGCCGCTGAGCACGATCTCCCCGGGTTGCAGGAACCGCAGTGGGTCCTCCAGGTCGGTGGCGGTGAGTCCGCTGATCTCCCGGCGGAGCAGGGCTTCTTCGGCCCACAGGAGTCTGAGTCCGAGGTCCTCGTCCTGGAGGAGGTGTTCCACCTGCATGCCTGCGGCCCTTTCGCGTCAGCGGAGTGCACCGCCCGTGAACCCGCAGTCGCGAGCTGAATGCGGTATTCGTCATCGTAAATGCAAGGTTCTTGTCCGGAAACACCTGTTGTATGAAGCTCCACCCGGGCCGGTGGGGCTCTCGGATGTTCCGCCGCCGCACGGTCACGGCGGGATGTCCTCCGACTACGCGTCTGCACCTCATACGGGCCTCTTCGGCTCGCGTATGCGAGACTCTGGCCGGTTTCTCTTCGGAAATGAGATTCCATTCGGCGTGGTGCGGGCATGACGGTGAGGCACCCGCCCACTGGCACTGGAGGCACCCATGGAGGGGACCGGCATCACGCCGCAGACCACCACCACCGCACCCGCGTCACGCGCCCCGGGCACCCTGACGCTCCTGATCACCGGCGAGGTGCACCGGCCCCTCAGCGTGGCGCAGCTGCGCACCCGCTGGCCGCAGCACCGGGCCCAGGTCGTCTTCGACTGCGCCACCGAGGGACCGCAGCGGCACAGCTTCGAAGGGCCGCTGCTGCGCGAGGTGGTGGCGGCGGCCGAGCCCTCCTTCGACCCCCGCCGCCGCAAGGACCGCTCGCGGTTCCTGCTCACCGCCGAGGGCGGCGACGGCCACCACAGCGTGCCGGCCTGGGCCGAGGTGGACGAGGACTTCGGGGACTCCCCCGTCCTGCCGGCCACCCGCATGGACGGCCGGGACCTGGACGCCGAGGGCAGCCAGCTGGTGGTGCCCACGGACCGCTGCGGGGCCCGGTACGTCAGCGCCCTCACCCGGCTCCGGATCAACGCCTGCCTGCCCCCCGCGGAGCGGCGGTCCGCCCGGGTCGCACGCCGCGCCTGACCCCCGGCACCGGCCCCGCCGGTCCCTGGTGGATCCACCAGGGACCCCGCCCCCCCCCCCCCCCGGATTTAGGGGCCCACAACCAACAGGTTGGCAAAGAAACAACGGCGGAAGAGAAGAAAAAAAAGGGAGAGGG
>NZ_JBEOSD010000201.1:0-13137 GCF_040302735.1 Streptomyces sp. NPDC097619
GGGGGCCGCGGGCCCCCCCGGCCCCGCCGCCCGCACCCCCCGCGGGGGCCCCCTGCCATCGGGCCCCGGGGCCGGCCCGGCGGGGGCCGGCGGCCCCCCCCCCACGTCCCGGGACGCGTCGCGGGGTGCCGTCGTCGGGCGGCCGGAGCCTTCCCGGTCAAGCCGGGTCGAGGAGGTGGGGGCCGTTGTTGCGGACGTTGTTGACCCGGGTGGAGACGGCCGTGGTGGCCAGGCGTCCGTCGGCGGGGGCGTGCAGCAGGGCCCGGAGGTCGCCGGTGTCCTGGTGGGCGGGGTCGAGCCAGGCGGCGAAGTCGTCGGGGTGCAGGGCCAAGGGCATGCGCGGGTGGATGCGGCCCGCGGCGTCGGTGGCCTCGGTGGTGAGGACCGTGGCGGTGGTGAGCCAGGCGGCCGGATCGTCCTCGTCGGGGACGGCGGGGTCGCGCCAGAACTCGTACAGCCCCGCCATCGCCATCACGGTGCCGTCCTCGGGGCGGATGAACCAGGGCTGCTTGTACGCCTTGGCTCCGTCGGCGGCCGGGACCGCCGTCCACTCGTAGAAGCCGTCGGCGGGCAGCAGGCACCGCCGCTTGGTGAACGCCTTCCGGTAGGCGGGCTTCTCGTGGACGGTCTCCACCCGGGCGTTGATCATGCGGGAGCCCACCGACGGGTCCTTCGCCCAGGAGGGCACGAGGCCCCAGCGGACCGGGCGGAGCCGGCGCAGCACCTCGCCGGTGTCGTGGTCGGCGCGTTCCAGGACGGCCCACACCTGGTCGGTGGGGGCCACGTTCCAGGAGGGGCCCGGGGCCGGGCGGGTGGGGTCCTGCTCGGCTTCGAAGAGGCCGGCGAGGTCTTCGGGGGCTCGGGAGGAGGCGTATCGGCCGCACATGCCCCCACTCTCGCACCATCGGCCCGCCGGCGGGGCGGTCCCGGGCCCTCCACCCGGGCGGGGTGCGCGGCCGGCCGCGCGCCCCCGCCCGGGACGCCGTCCTCAGCTCGACGGCGTGGTGGGGGCGGCGGGGGTCCGGGAGAGGGTCCCGGGCCACCAGGCGCGCGGGCCGATGTCGATGACCAGCGCCGGGACCAGCAGCGAGCGCACCACGAGGGTGTCGAGGAGGACGCCGAAGGCGACGATGAAGGCGATCTGCACGAGGAAGGCGAGCGGGATGACCATGAGCGCCGCGAAGGTCGCCGCGAGCACCACGCCCGCGGAGGTGATGACCCCGCCCGTGGTGACCAGTCCGCGCAGGACGCCTTCCCGGGTGCCGTGCGTGAGGGACTCCTCGCGGACGCGGGACATCAGGAAGATGTTGTAGTCCACGCCGAGGGCGACGAGGAAGACGAATCCGTAGAGCGGGACGGAGGCGTCGGTTCCGCTGAAGCCGAGCAGGTCGAAGACGAGCGCGGAGACGCCCAGGGTGGCCAGGAAGTTGAGGGCGACCGTCGCCACCAGCAGCACGGGGACGAGCAGGGAGCGCAGCAGCGCGATCAGCACCAGCAGGATGACGGCGAGGACCACGGGGACGATCACGGTCCGGTCGCGGGCCGAGGTCTCCTGGGTGTCGGCCTGCTGGGCGGTGTAGCCGCCGACGAGGGCCTCGGCCCCGGGGACGGCGTGCACGCGGTCGCGGAGTCGTTGCACCGTCTCGATCGCCGCCTCGCTGTCCGCGGCGGCCGCCAGGGTGGCGTCCAGGCGGACCCGTCCGTCCACGACGAGCGGATCACCGGCGCCGGGGCGCCCGCCGGTGGTCACGGGGGTGACGGAGGCGACGCCTTCGGTGCCTTCCGCGGCGGTGCGGACGGCGGCCGCGCGGCCCGCGTCCGTGATGATCACGGCGGGGTTGCCGGATCCTCCGGGGTAGTGCTCGGCGAGGGTCTGCTGGGCGCTGACGGAGGGGGCGTCGTTGACGAAGATCTCGTCCAGGGGGACTCCCTTGGCGGAGAGTCCCGGGGCGAAGGCCGCGAGGGCCAGCAGCAGGAGGGCCGTGGAGACCCAGACGCGGCGCGGGGCGCGGTCGATGGCGGCGGCGAGGCGGCGCCACACCTTGTGTCCTTCGGCGGCCGTGTCGCCGGGTCCGGGCACGGCGGGCCAGTAGGCGGCCCGGCCGAGCAGGACGAGGACGGCCGGCAGGAAGGTCAGGGTGCTGAGGACGGCGCAGACGATGCCGATGGCGCCCACCGGTCCGAGCGCCCGGTTGTTGGTGAGGTCGCTGGCGAGCAGGGCCAGGAGTCCGAGGGCGACGGTGGCCGCGCTGGCGGTGACGGCCCCGGCGGAGCGGCGGACCGCGGCGGAGGCGGCGCGCGTCCGGTCGCCGTGGGCGGCGAGTTCCTCGCGGAAGCGGGCGGCGAGGAGGAGGGCGTAGTCGGTGGCGGCGCCGATGACGAGGATCGACAGGATGCCCTGGACCTGGCCGTCCACGCGGACGGCGCCGCGGTCGGCGAGGGCGTAGACCACGGCGCAGGCCAGGGCGAGGGCGAAGACGGCGCTGACGATGATGACGAAGGGCAGCAGGACGCTGCGGTAGACGAGCAGGAGGATCAGCAGGACCGCGCCGAGGGCGACGCCGAGGAGCAGACCGTCGATGCCGGCGAAGGCCCCGGAGAGGTCGGCCTGGGTGGCGGCGGGTCCGGCGATGGCGACGCTGGTGCCGGGGACCCGTCCGGCGGCCTCCCGGAGGTCGTCGAGGGTCGGGGTCAGCTCCTCGCCGAGGTCGGGGGCGAGCGGCACCACGGCACGCAGGGCCTCGCCGTCCTCCGAGGGCAGGGCCGGCGAGGGCGCGGCGACGGTGCCGGGGGCGTCGGCGAGTCCGGCGAGGACCCGGTCGGCGGCGGCCCGTTGCTCCGCGGTGACGGTGCCGCCGTCCGCGGTCCACACCACGATGGCGGGAACGGAGGCGGAGCTCTCGAACGCCTTGCGGGCTTCGAGGACCCGGGTGGACTCGGCGCCGCGCGGCAGGAAGGCGGCCTGGTCGTTGGTGGCCACTTCACCCAGACGGCCCGCGTACGGGCCGAGGGTGCCGCCGATCCCCAGCCAGACGATCAGGAGGACGAGCGGCACGGTCCAGCGGGCCCAGCGCGGCGTGTTTCTCACTGCGGTTCCTTACCCCGGTACAGATAGGTCAGTGATGAAGAATCTCAATCATCGAGAGATCTTATGCTGAGCGCATGCCTGAGACCGACAGCCCCCCGCACTCCCTTCCGTCGGACGACCCGATCGGGTTGCAGTCCTTCGCCGTCCTCCTGCGTCGGATGAACGCGGAGTTCAACCGGATCGCCCAGGAGTTCGCGCAGGCCCAGGGGCTGCACCTCACGGACGTACAGGCCCTGATCGCCGTGCTGGACGCGGACGCCTCGGAGGACGGGCCGATGACCCCGGGCCGATTGCGCGCCCGCCTGGACCTGACCTCGGGGGCCATGACCGCCTGCCTGGACCGTCTGGAGCGGTCGGGGCACCTCCATCGGGTCCGCTCGGCGGAGGACCGCCGCGTGGTCCACCTCCACTACGCGCAGGCGGCACGGAAGGTGGCGAGGGACTACTTCCGGCCCCTGGCGCAGGGCACCGACCGGGTCCGGTCCCGCTTCACGGAGCAGGAGCTGCGGGTGGCGGCCCGCTTCCTGGCGGAACTGAACGGGGAACTCGACCACATCGGGCGATGACCCGTGCCCGGCGCGGCCCGGGGCAGGGGCCGGGGCCGGGGCCGGGGCCCTGACGACGGTCACCGCCCGCACGGGGCACCGCCGTCCTCCGTGTCACCGGCCCCCGTACACCGGGTGCGCACCGCCGTCCGCCCGGTGGACGGCTTCCCCGCTCCGGGAACCCGTGGCGGGCGTCGCCCCGCCCAGGGGGCCGGAGTCGATGGCCCGGAGCAGCGCGGCCGGATCCTCGTACACGGTGACCGGGCCGGCGGCCATCAGCTCGGCGCGCGAGACGCCACCGCTGAGCAGGCCGACGCAGGGGACCCCGGCCCTGGCGGCCGCCCGCACGTCCCAGACGGTGTCGCCGACGAAGACGGCTTCCCCGGGCCGGGCTCCCGCCCGTTCCAGAGCCAGGTGCAGCAGGTCGGGCGCGGGTTTCGTCGCGTCCACGTCGGCCGCGGAGGTCACGGCGTCGATCAGGTCGTCGGCGTTCAGGGCGGCCCGAATCGCGGCGACCTCCTCCGCCCCGGCCGAGCTGGCGAGCACGATCCTGCTGCCGCGCGCCGCCACGGCCCGCAGCAGATCGCGGGCACCGTCCAGGAGGGGCATCGAGGCGTACCAGGAGGCGTACAGGACCCGGTGGGCGGTGCGCAGTTCCTCGTCCGCCCCGTGATCGCGGGCGGGTCCGAGGAGGTGGTCCAGGATACGGTCGCCGCCGATGCCGACGGCCCGGTGGATCCGGGCCATGGACACCTCGTGGCCGTGTTGGCGCAGCGCCTGCCACCAGGTGACCACATGCAGGTAATTGGTGTCGACGAGGGTCCCGTCCAGGTCGAACAGGACCGCTGCGGGCCGTCCGTCGGGATAGCGTGCCGCAGCCGTGTCGGTGGCCATGTCATCACCCCTCGTGTCCTCGGCGGCGGAGTCCTTCCGTCCCGCGCCTTCCCGGGGCCCCCGCGGTCATGCCGGGCGTCCCCCGGACGGAGGCATGGCCGGCACCGCGGAGGCATGTCCGGCACGGTCGCGGGCAGCAGCCCTCCATGAACGGACAGAAGACGCCCGCGCCCGGCGCGGTCCCGGCGGCTCCTGTAGCGGTTCCGGACCCCTCCGAGCTGCTCGAGATCGCCTATGAGGTCGGCCGGGACTTCCCCCGGTGGCGGGCCCGGGTCACCGAGGCGGAGGGGGAGGGCAGCTGGGTACAGCTCTTCCGCAGCGGTCACCTGCGGGTCTGGGCCGTCGCCTGGGACCGGCTGCCCCCGGGCACCTGCTACCTCTCCCACGAGCGGATCCGCGGAGCGGTGTACGTGGCCCGGGGGACACTGGTCCACGAGCGTGCCCGGTTGGGCGACCCGCCGCACACCACGCGGGTCCCGGCGGGCAGCGGGTTCTCCTTCGACGAGACCTTCTACCACCGGATGCACCCGCCGACCGGGACCGGGCCGACCGTCAGCGTGCACGCCTTCACCCCGGACCTGCCGCCCGGGCTGCGGGACTGACCGTCCCGGCGCCCAGGAGAGGCCCGCCTCCGCATGGGGCCCGCGCGGGCCGGGCAGGCGCGGAGCAGGAACGTCCGGGCGCCATCGGGCCCCGTACCACCACCCCGGCCGGAGGGACATCCATGGGACACGGAGGAGACGTCGTGCGGGAACTCACCGCCGACCACGAGGAGATGAGGGAACACTTCCGGGACCTGTCCGAGGTCGGCGACCCCGCGAGCCGTCGCGTGCTCGCGGACCGGCTGACCATCGCGCTCGTGCGGCACTGCGCCGCCGAGGAGGAGCACTTCTACCCGGCGGTGCGCGCCCACCTCGACGGCGGGGACCTCGTCGCCGACAAGGAACTCGCCGACCACGCCCGCGCCGAGGCGCTCCTGAAGCGCCTGGGGGAACTGGACGCCGGCGGCCCGGAGTTCGCGCGGTGCCTGGACGAACTCCGCACGGACGTCCTCGCCCACCTGCGGGACGAGGAGGAGAACCTCTTCCCCACCCTGCGGCACAACTGTCCGCAGCCCCTGCTCGACGACCTCGGCGACCGCGTCCGGCGCGCCAAGCGGTTCGGGCCCACGCGGCCGCATCCGGACGGCCCCGCCACTCCCCCGGCCAACCGGATCGCCGACCCGGCGCTGGGCCTCGTGGACCGGGCACGGGACCTCGTCTCCGGGCGCGGCAGGCGGGGCCGGCCGTGATCGCGTGCCGACGCCGCTCACTGGGCGGGGAATTCGCGGTCGTCTATGCTCTGCCCCCGTGGTGTCGCACGCGCATCCGGGAACGACCTCCTCCGCCCTGACCCGCCTGAGCATCCGGGCCGCTCGCACCCTCGGCGTGCCCGAGCGCCAGTACGGTCACCTGCCGGGCGTGACCACGGCGCACCTCGACGACGACCTGTGCCGGATGCCCTCCGGCACCACCAACCGGATCGCGGAGCTCACCACGGGGCACGTCGCGTGGACCGGACTCGCGGCCGTCCTGGCGCGGCAGTCGCCGCTGGGGACCTTCGGGGTGTGGGACTACCTGGTCACGTCCGCGCCGACCCCGCTCGACGGACTGCGGGACGCCGCCGAGCACTTGGCGGCCGTCGCGGACGCCGGGACGGACGCCCTGCACGTCAGCGAGGACGGCGACCTGATCACGGTCAGCCACGCCAACCGGGGGGACCTGACCCACGAGGCGGCCTGCGCGGTGCGCGGCTACGCCCTGGCGCTGTACCAGGACCGGATCAGCGAGGCGGCCGGGCGCCGGATCGTGCCCGTCTGCGTGAGTCTGGCGGTGCGCACCCCGCGGCACCACGCGGACCTGACCGCCCTGTACGGGACCGGCACCCTCGAGTTCGAGGCTCCCGTGACCGCGCTGACCTTCCGCGCCTCGGACCTGAGGGCCCCCTCCCCGCAGGGCCGGCCCGGCCTGTCGGCGGTCCTGCGCAGGCACGCCGCGCAGCAGCTCGCCGCGTCCGTCCCGTTGCGCGACTGGCTGGACCTGTTCCGGGCGAGCCTGGCCGCCGTGCCGGACGGGGCCGCGCCGACGCTGGCCGAGGTGGCCCGTCGGATGAACCACAGCACCCGGACCGTGCAGCGGAGGCTGGAGGAGCACGGCACCACCTGGCGCGGGGAGACCGAGCGGTTGCGGCGGGAGCGGGCCACCCGGCTGCTCCTGGACACCGGGCTCGGGGTCGAGGCGATCGCCGCCCGGACCGGTTACGCCGACGCCCGCGCCCTGCGGCGGGCGGTGCGGCGCTGGCACGGCACCACCCCGGCGGCGCTGCGCCGGGACGGAGCGCGCCCCTGAGGGGGAGGTTCAGGCCGCGCAGAACTCGTTGCCCTCCGGGTCCCGCATGACCCACCAGTGACCGGCCGGGCCCTGATCCACCTCGTGGACGCGGGTGGCGCCGAGCCCCTCCAGCCGGGCCACGAGGGCGTCGAGGCCGCCGGGCTCACTGTGGACGTCGATGTGGAGGCGGTTCTTGCCGGTCTTGGGCTCCGGGACCTCCTGGAACAGCAGTCTCCGGCCCCGTCCCACGCCACTGGTGGGGTCGAAGGGGTCCTCGGGGTGCCGGACGGCGGCGTAGCCGCGGAAGAGGCTACGGCCCCGGTGTTCGGTGACGGCCTCCTTCGGGAGGCGTCCGGCGGCCAGCAGGTCCGCGATGAGGGGACCGGGGTCCTCCACCTCGTACTCCAGTGCCGCCGCCCAGAAGTCGGCGAGGGCGGGGGCGTCCGCGCAGTCGATGACGAGCTTCCAACTCAGTGCCATGGGGCCCATTTGTACGCGCAACCGCTCCCGCGCGCCAATCGGAATCCCGCGTCCCGGGTGTCACCGGAACGCGGACCGCGACGCCGTGCGGGGCACGGCGTCGCGGTGTCACGAGGTCGGGACCGGCGGTCCGCCGGTCACCTTCCCGCGTGGTGACGGTGCGTCACTTGGCGCCGAGGTGGTCGCCCTTGGCCCACTCGATCTCGCCGCCCTTGGCGCAGCTGGAGGTCCAGGCCGGGCCGAACGGCGCGGGAACGGCCGCGGCGGAGGAGCAGTTGGACGAGAAGCTGCCGTGACCGCCGGAGAAGTGCTCGAAGTCGACACCGTCGGTGGCCAGCGCCGCACCGGCACCACCGAACAGGATCCCGGCGGCCAGGGCGGAGGCGGCGAAGGCAGAACGCATGCGCATGAAGATCTCCTCAAGAACTCGATCGCGCGCCGGTGAGCGCGCGCCGACCTTTCAACACCGCCCCCCGGCCACGGGAAACGACGCGTCACTCCAACGGCCCGGCCCGACCCCCGCAACGGTGAATGTGCCTCCGGCAACCCGGCGAAACCGCCGCACCCCCGGGCCTCCCGCTCGTTGTACCGCGCCCGGCGGCCCCGGCGGACCGCCGGGCGTTGTCAGTGGGGAGATCTACGTTGACGCCCATGAGCCGATCAACGCAGGCCCTCGCCTACGCACGCCCGTCCGCCCTGACCGCCTCGGCGGGCTCCCGTCTCCTCGGCCTGGAGACCTCGGGCGGGCTGACCCCCGCCGGCCCGGAGGCCCATCCGCAGTTCTTCGACGGGTTCCTGAAGGACCCGCAGGCCGCGGCCCGGGGCCTGCTGGCGGTGGCGGACGTGGCGGCGACCCGCTACTACCAGCGCACCCTGCGGGCCTCGCTGGACCCGGTGGTCACGGCCAACGGCGACCGGCTGCGCTTCGAGTCCTTCTCCGGCTGCTGCGGGGTCTACGCCCGGCTCGACGTGCTCCCCGAGGGCCTCGACGGGGCGGACACCGGTCACGGCACCACCAACGTGGACGTGAACAACCCGCTGCGCGAGGCCCTGTCCCGGCTCACGGGCTCGGAGCCGCTGCACCTGCGGGTCGGCCCGGAGGAGCTGGCCGTCACCACCCTCGACGGACCGGTCGTGGAGAAGAAGGTCCCGCTGCCGGACCGCTGGCTGCGCGGCTTCGCCGAATCCCAGGTCATCGGGGCCGGGTTCGACCTGCGGGCGGAACTGTCCGCGGCGGAGGCCCTGCGCTTCCTGCGGGGCCTCCCCCGGCCGGCGGCCGGCTCCGGGGCCCGCGCGCCGCTGTGGGTGGTGCCGGCCGGCGGCGGCCTGCGGCCCACCACCCGCCCCGTCCCCGGCGCCGTCTGCCTCGCCGGCCCGGAGCGGCTGGCCGCGTTCCAGCGGGTGCTGCGGCACGCCACCGGGCTGCGCGTGTACGGCCCCGCCCACAACGACGGCGCCCCCACCGCGGCCGCCTGGGAGCTGGGCCTGCCGGGGATGCGGCTGACGCTGACCCTGTCCCCGGAGCCGGCCCGCGGGTTCTCCGGGGAGGGTGGGGTCCTGGAGGCCCTGGCCACCGACGCCGCCGCGGCGGACGCGGACCTGATCTCGGTGCTGCTGTCCTGGGAGCCGCGGGTGGACGTGGCCGAGCTGGCCGCGCAGGCCGGGATCGACGCGGAGCGGGTCCGGGCGGCACTCGTACGGCTCGGCACCGACGGCCGGGTCGGCTACGACGCCGCCGACGCCTCCTACTTCCACCGCGAACTGCCCTATGCGGCCGGGCGGGCCGAGCGGCACAACCCGCGCCTGGTGGCCGCCCGCGCCCTCGTCGACGAAGGGGCCGTGGGGCTCGGTGCCGACGGCACCGCGACGGTCCGGTCCGGGGAGCGGACCTATCTGGTCCGGGAGACCGCCGGCGGGGTGATGGGGTGCACCTGCCGCTGGTGGGCCGACTACCGGGGCCGTCGGGGCCCCTGCAAGCACGCCCTCGCCGTGCGTACCGCCCGCCGTTCCGCCGCCACCGCGACGGCCGGGCCCGCCGCGGAACGCCCTCTCGTCCACGCCACCACCGAAGCCACTGCCGGAGAGACCTCGTGAACGACCTGCTCGAAGCCGTCCGCGCCGGACGCGGCGACCTCGTCCCCGCCCTGCTCGCACCGCTCACCGACGCCGAGCGCCGGGCCCGGCTGCCGGAGCTCACGGCCCTCCGCCGGGAGGTGCGGGGCTGGGACTGGAGCCGCCGCTGGGACGCCGTGAAGACGGTGCGGGCGCTGCTGTTGGCCGGTGCGGGCTGCCAGACCGGGGCCGCTGCCGCCGCGACCTGGATAGCCGCCCGCGAGCTGCGCGACGGCCGCGCCCACGACGCCACGACCCTCGCGGCGCTCCTGGCCGGACGCGAGCCCGCCTGGCGGGCCGACGTGGCCCACCGGCTGGCCGCCCGGACCTCCACCGTCGCCGAGGACTATCCGCTGATCCGGGCCCTGTTGGCGGGCACCGGAGCGCCGATGCCGGGCGCGGACGGGTTCGTGCACGCCTGGGCCCTCGACGCGGCCTCGGGGAGTCCGGACGGCCGACGGCGGCGCCGCGAGCGGCCCAGGCCGCTGCGGGTGGCGCTGCGGGAGGACCCCCACACCGCCGAGATGGTGCCGAAGCTGTTCGAGACGGCGGAGCCCGCTCCGTCCCTGATCTGGTACGACGATGCCGCGGCGGCGGGCCGCTGGCCGGCGGAGCTGGCCCGACTGGCGGACGAGGGCGTGGTGGCCCGGAGCGTGCTCGTGTCGGGCGCCGTGTCCCGACTGCTGCGCGGCGGGCGGGCCCGCCAACTCACCTTCTACGCGGACCTCCTGGACGTCCTGGACCTCACCGTGGAGGAGCGGGCCGCGCACATCGCGGACTGGATCGCGCTGACGGCGGACGCCGAGTCGCCCCTCGCGGCCCGGGCGCAGCGGATCCTCGGCGGACTGTTCGAAGCCGGGCACCTGGACGCCGAGCGGCTCGCGGAGATGTCGGTGGCGGTGTTGTTCCGTCCCGAGAAGAAGCTCGTCCGGGCGCAGTTGACGCTGTTGGGGAAGGCCCTGCGGCGGGACCGGGAGGAGCGGTTCACGCTGCTGCCCGCGGTCGCGGCGGCCTTCGGGCACGCCGACACGGCGCTCCAGGAGCGGGCGTTGGGGTTGGTTTTCACCCATCTGGGGGATGGGGACGAGGAGTTGCGGTCGGCGCTGGCCTTCGAGGCCGAGCAGCTGGGTCCGGCGCTGCGGCGCCGGGCGGCCGAGGTGTTCGGTGCGATCGCCGACCTGGACGCGGAGACGGAGGGCTATGAGGAGGTGCTTCCCGTGCCGCCCGCGCCGCGCCGTCTCGATGACGGGGACCGCTCCCTGGCGGCCACGGCGGAGCTCGTCGCCGCCCTGGTCAACGCTTCGGTGCCGGATCCGATGGAGGCCGAGACGGCCTGCGACCTGCTGGTGCG
This sequence comes from Streptomyces sp. NPDC097619, assembly GCF_040302735.1. Taxonomy (NCBI): domain Bacteria; kingdom Bacillati; phylum Actinomycetota; class Actinomycetes; order Kitasatosporales; family Streptomycetaceae; genus Streptomyces; species Streptomyces sp. NPDC097619. Next base: position 10,840 of record NZ_JBEOSD010000201.1, read on the forward strand.
GCACGCCCACCGGGACCGGGAGGCGCTGATCGGGGCGCTGCGGCCGGTGGTCGAGCACCGGTACTGGTCCACGGAGGGCCTCGGCCGTCGGGACCTGCGGTACCTGCACGGGGTGGAGGTGCTGGCGGCGGCGGTGCTGGGCCGGGTGGCGGCGGCCGATCTGGTGCCGGAGTCCCGGTCGGGGAGGCCGGGGAACGGCGGCGGCTGCGTGCACGACTCCCTGAACCGGGTGACGCGGGCCCGGGTGCGGGAGGCCGCCCTGGCCGTGCTGGCCGGGGATCCGCCGCCGTTCCTGTTGGCCACTCCCGGGTGGGACTCGGGCGCACTGGATCCGGCGGAGCTGATCGAACGGCTGGCGGAGTACCGGCGGCTGGGCGTCGGGCCCGGTCCGGTGGACTTCGGGCAGGCCCTGCTGCGGGTGCGGCGCGAGCCCGGCGCGGCGGACGCGGCGGCGGCGCTGGGCACCCCCGAGGGCACCCGGCTCGCGGCCTGGCTGGCGGGGGCGGAGGCCGCGGAGCGGGCGCCGCGGCGGACGGTCGTCGACGGGGACCCCGCAGTGCGGTACCTGTGGGGCGAGGAGCGGAACTCGGCGCGCCGGGTCGTGGTGGGGCTCGCGGAGCGGCCGGAGCTGCGGAAGGGGTTCCCGGGGGTCTTCCACGCGCTGGGCGAGGACTTCTCCGGGCGGGCCGGGAACTGCCGGCACTGGCGCGGCGGGGAACTGTCGGCGCTGGCGGTCATGCCGCAGGACCGGGAGGAGCAGGCCGTGTGGCTGCTGCCCGGGGTGACGGGCTGCGCGACGGTGGAGGAGCGCGGGATCGGCCCTTCGCTCTCGCGGCTGGCGGAACTGGGCGGGCCCGCCGGGCCGGCCCTGCACCTGGCGGTGGCGACCGGGCTGGGGGCGCGGCACGCCGAGGACCGGCTGGCCGCCGTGGACGCCCTGCTGGTCCTGGCGGGTCGGGGCGAGCTGGACACGGCGGTGCTGGGGGCCGACCTGGCGGAGTTGCTGTCCCTGGGCACGGTCAAGCCGAACCGGCTGGCGGACGCCCTGCGGACGGCGGCGGCCACCGGTGCCTGGGGCACCACGTGGGCGCTGCTGGCGGGGGCGCTGCCCGCGGTGTTGGCCGACGGGGCGGCGCGGGGGGCCGGGGAACTGCTCGCCGTGGCCGCGGACTGCGCGGAGCGGTGCGGGGCGGTCGGCCCGGTGCCGGAGGGTCTGGAGCCCGCGGCGGCCCGGAGGGGCGGCTCGCAGCTGGCCGTGCAGGCCCGCCGGCTGCGGACGGCGCTCTCGACCGGCTCGGGAGCCGGTCGGGACGGTGCGGCCTGAGGCTGCTCGGGCCCACCGGAAGGGGCGGGGGTGGGGTGCGGTCGCCTCGCGCGGCTGCCCGGGGCCGTGACCGGGTCGCCTCCCGCGACGCGGCCACCCGCCGGTCCGTCCCGTCCCGCCGGGCCCGCGGGGGCCCCCGTGGTCACGCCGGGGCCACGGGGCGCGGCGGGCGCCATGGGACACGGTGGGCGTCGGGTGGGGGGCACGCGCGGCCGGTCCCGCGGGTTCCGGCTAGTCTGCGCCCATGACCGACGACCGAATGAATGTCCAGGAGACGCTCGCGACGCTTCTGGCGGGCAACGAGCGCTTCGTCGCCGGGGCCCCCGAGCACCCCAACCAGGACGCCGCCCGGCGGGCCGAGCTCGTTCCCGCGCAGACGCCCTTCGCGGTGCTGTTCGGCTGCTCCGACTCCCGACTGGCCGCCGAGATCATCTTCGACCGGGGCCTGGGCGACCTCTTCGTCGTCCGGACCGCCGGGCACGTGGTGGGCACGGAGGTGCTGGGCAGCATCGAGTACGGCGTGAGCGTGCTGGACGCTCCGCTCGTGGTCGTCCTCGGGCACGACGCCTGCGGCGCGGTCGCGGCGACCCGGGCGGCCGTGGAGGAGGGCGCCACCGCCGGCGGCTTCGTCCGTGACGTCATCGAGCGGGTGACGCCGAGCGTGCTGGCGGCGCGGGCCGCGGGCTACAGCGAGGACGGCGACTACATCGCCGAGCACATCCGGCACACCGTGGACCTGCTCCTGGACCGTTCCCGGCTGCTCGCCGACCGGGTCGCGGCGGGTCAGGCGGCCGTGGTGGGCATCGCCTACCGGCTCGCGGACGGCACGGCCCAGCTGGTGACCGCGCGTGGTCTGGAGGTCCCCGCGGGCACCGCGGGCTGACCGCCGAAGGGCCCCACGGCCCGGTGGGCGGTGTAGTACCGGCCACGCGCCTGGCCCTGGGGCTCCAACCACTCCAGCCGCACCATCTCAC
>NZ_JBEOSD010000202.1:0-12808 GCF_040302735.1 Streptomyces sp. NPDC097619
CTCGCTACGACAAGACCCGCGAGTCCTACCAGGCAGCCGTCACCATCGCGTCCCTGTTCCTCTGGCTAAAGCCTCTTTGAAGACACTGCCTAGTAGGGGATGCCGGGGCGGCGTTGGCGGAGGATGCGCAGGCGGGGGGCGCAGAGTTCGGCGGCGGTGGCGACCTGGTTGTTGGTGGGGCAGCACTCCTTGCCGAGGTCGACCCCCGCCGTGATGTCGTCGAGGACCTCCCCGTACTCCTGCGGGGTGAGGTGGGCGCCGCAGGTCTCCAGCCAGCGGACCCCGTCGCGGGCGAGGGCGACGAAGGCGTGCGGGGCCTGGGCCCGGTACCGCTCCGCCACCCGGGAGAGGTCGCGGACCGCGCCGAGGGCCCCGCTGCGGGCGGCGTGGTTTCCGGGGTCGGCGGTCGAGGAGCGGAGCCGGACGCGCGCGTCGGCGGTGACCACGAGGCGGTCCTCGGCCCCGCCGGGGCAGGCCCGCGCGGCCGCGATGTGGTTCTCGGCGAGGTCGAGCCGGCCCAGTTCGGTCTCGTACCCGGCGCGCTGGAGCCAGTAATGGTGGTCGTCCTGGAGGAATTCGTGGGCGGCGGCGTAGATCCTGCGGACGGCCTCCGTGTCGAGGTCCAGCCGGCGCATCGTGTCGTGGTTCAGGAGCTTGATCATCGCGCTGCGGTCCCGGTGGCGATTGTCCCGGATGTTCCAGGCGCGGCCCGCGTAGAAGAGGAGGAGCTTGGCGATCACCCACTCCAGGTCGTCCTTGCGGTGCCGGAGAACGGTCTCGACCACGGTGTCGGCGATCGTCCGCTGGCGGCAGCGGAGGCGGCCGTCGGGGGTGTGCACCAACAGGTTCATGGCCACGAGCCGGTTGACGGCGTCGAGGTGGGCGCGGTCCGGGGCCTCCGGGTGGGAGACGATCTCCAGGAGGTCGGCCTTGTCGATGCCGCGTTGCTGGAAGACCAGGGAGGAGTCCGAGAAGGAGACCACGGCGTACGGGGCGCGCTCGCCGGGGGCCAGTTCCTCGAACTCGTCGCCGACCTTCTTCTTCAGCGAGGTCCCGGTGACCGTCTCGATCATCGCGGCCAGGAGTCCCTGGTCGCAGCGGGCGCGGAGCGCGGCGACCTTCTGGTGCATGAAGAAGTACTGCTTGAGCGCGCCGATCAGGGCGTTCTTGCCGAGCGCCTTGATGATCCTCTCCAGGTCGTCTTCGGTGAGGAGTTGGTCCGCGCTGACCTCCTCGGCGGGGAACCCGGCGCCGAGTTCCGATTGGCGCGTGACCCGGATGGCGGCGACGACCAGCGTGCGGCCGTCGTCGTTGAGGTTCTTCAGCAGGGAGCCCGCGCGGCTGGCGAACATGTCGACGTCGTCCACGAACACGGCTCCGAAACCCTGTTGGCGGACCTGCTGTTCGATCTCCCGGGGCGGCAGGGACGCCCCCCGGTCCACCCATCCGACGGCGGGGTCCTTCTTGTGGAACCGGTACGCGACCTGCATGAGGGCGGTGGTCTTGCCTGAGCCCGCGGTGCCCTTGACCAGCACGATCGGGAGCCGTCCGCCTTCGGTGGGGCGGGCCCGGTCCTCGATGGCCGCGGCGAGGGAGAGCTGCGCGGCGATCTTCTTGTCCGTGATGTCGCCCCAGTTCGGGTCGCGTCCCATCAGGAACTCCCGGCTGCCGCTCGGGGACTGTTCGAGGAGGCGGGCGACCCTGACCACGCCGACGCCGTCGCGGGTCCCCGCGTAGTCGGCGTTGAGGACCCGTCGGCCGTCGGACACCGCCTGGCTGCCGGGACCCAGGCAGCGGTGCACGAACTCGGCCGGATCCATGCGGAGATGGCGGAGTCCGGCGTCGCGGAGCCGTTCGCGCTCCGGTCCCGAGCCGGGCGCGCTGACGACGAACCCGGGGAAGTCGGCCTGTTGCCCGGCGGACCGCCCCGCGATGCGCAGTGCCTCCCACAGGGCGGGGCTCCCGGGGGTGCGGGACAGGAACACCACCGGGCGGGTCAGGAGTTCGGCGCGGAGCCGGCGGAACCACAGTCCCCGGGCGTCCTCGGCCGGGCGGGTCCAGGCGTCGCCGAACTCGGGCAGCGCGCCGTCCGGTGCGGGCCAGCCGTGGAGGGAGACCGCTTCCAGGGCGTTGCCCTTGGCGGTCGGGTAGTCGGTGCGGGCGTCCACGAGGGACACGCTGTCGGCGAGGCGGGCGTTGCGGGCGGCGGGCAGGGCGTCGCTGCCCGTGAGGTCGTAGATCCGCCACCAGGGGGCGCGTAGCAGGCCGTGGGCGGTGGGCGCGTCCTGGTCCGCCGGGACCGACAGGCCCTTGAGGAGGGGGGACAGTTGCTGCGGGGTGAAGCGGCGGCGGGCCGCGGCCCAGGTCTCGTGCAGGTGCGGGCCGCCGTGCGGGTGGGGGTCGGGTCCGTACAGGGCCGCCGCGAGGGTGCGGTTGAGTTCGTCGCCGTCGGGGACGCCCTCGTCGGCCCCCGAAACGAGCACGAGCACCATCTCGCCGTGGGCGAGGTAGGGGTGGAACTCGCCGAGGAGGGCCTTCTCGTCGTAGGGCGGCTCGGGCCGGGTGTCGACCGGCGGCCGGTTCGGTGCGGCGGGGCGCTGCCGCGCGGTGGTCGACAGCCGGCGGCCGGCGGTGTCGGTGACGACGGGACGCCCGTCCGCCGGCTCGGCCGTCAGGAGCGCGTGGGCGCGGGTCCGGCCGGTGAAGGGCAGGTGCCAGCCGTCGGCGCCGCCGTCCGTCGCTTCCGGATCTCCGGCGACGGCGAGTACGGGTGCGGCACCGAGGGAGCCTCCGGGCAGGTCGCCCGCGCGGCCCGCGAGGAGCAGGGTCAGGTCGTGGCCGGCGGCCCAGTCCGCGAAGGGCTCGCCGACGGCGCGGTCGAGCTGTTCGGCGGAGCAGCCCGCGAGGTCCGCACCGGCCGACGAGGGGGCCGTACCGACCATGCGGAACACGGTGTTGAGGCAGACCAGGCCGAGGGTGCCGGTCGGGGTCCGGAGCCGGCAGGAGCCCTCACCCGGCAGGAGGCCCGGGCGCCAGGTCTCCGGATGGACCGCGACGGCGGCCGTCCGGGCGGCGAACTCCCCGAAGACCTCCTCGCGCAGGGGGCGGAGGAGGGCCTCGTCCGCGCTGCCGTCCCACAGGCGGGGGGCCACCTGCTCCCAGCCGACGACGAGGCTCAGCTCCAGGAGCCGGGTGGTGGGACCGTCGCTCAGGTCCTCGGGGGCGGGGACGAGCAGGACCGGGGGCTCGTAGCCCGCTTCCCCGCAGGCGAGGCGGAGGTCCACGAGGAGTTCGTCGGTCGCGGAGGCCCCCGCCGCGGCCCCCCGGGCGGCGTCCGGGGAGGCGCCCTCGGGGGTGCCGCCGCCGGAGCCGAACGCGAGGAGCGCGTCGAGCCGCCGGCCCTCGGCGTGCAGGCGCGCCAGGTCGTCGAGGACGGCCCGGCGGGCGGCCGCGGGATCCGGCGGCAGGGGGCCGAGCAGGAGCAGGTGGGCAGGGCCGGGGGCCGGAGCGGCGGCGCGGGCCGGGGGGAACCGCTCAGGCATCCTGCCACCTGACCCCGATGACCTTGGCCCGCGGGACGAACAGGCGGGCGCCGTCCGCGGCGGCCCGGCCGGCCGGCCCGCAGGCTCCGGGGGCGGGTTCGATCTCCACGTACGGTCCGGTCAGCGAACTCTTCACGATCTTCCCGTCGATGCGGCCCGCGCCGGAGCCCGGCCCGGGACAGAGGACCCGGAGGGTCGGGGTGTAGGAGGCGTCCACCAGGAGGGTGCCCTCCGCGGTCTCCCGGACCGGTTCGGTGGTGACGGCCAGGGCGAAGGTGACCAGGCTCGCCACGACGGCGAGGCAGGCCACGCGGTTGCCCAGGCGCTGCCGGCCGTCGATGTCCCGGGCCCCGTGCCGGACCTTGCCGAGGACGCCGTTCAGCAGTTCCTCGCGGGTCGCGGCCTTCTCGGGCAGGGGATCGTCCTCGTCCCCGGCCCGGCCCACCTCCTCGGCGAGGGGGGAGGCGATGGCCCGGATGTAGAGCACGGCCGCCGCCAGCCACAGCAGTACGGAGCCGATGCCGAGCCACTGCATGAACGGGGGACGGTCGGCGAGGGCGGTGACGCTCAGGGCGGCCATCAGCCCGCCCCCGGCCAGCGTCACCGTGGACTGCGCGGCCTGCGCCCTGCCCCGGGCGACCCGCACCTCCTGGACCACCTCGGCGTAGTACGCCTCCGAGACGGCGGTGACCACCGTGTCCAGGACCTGTTCGTACTCCTGCCGGTCGGGTGCCGGGGGCGGCGGTGTCGGTGTCGGTGCGAGCGCCGCCGATGTCGGCGCCGGCGGTGGCGGGAGCGCCGACCCGGCGGTGTCGGGCGGGCCCCCCGCCCGCTGTCCCACGGCCATCCGTACGGCCCCCTCCCCGGTCAACGGATCGTGAAACTAACAGATCTGACGCTCCGTGTTGCGGGTGCGCGGGTCGCTTCGCCCGTGGGTGGACGGCGGCCGTCCGGAGGGGGCGGGACTCAGCCGGTCGTCGGACCTCCGCCCGGCGGTGGGGCGTCGAGGACGGCGTCGAGCATGAGGCGGGCCACGGCGGTCAGTTCGGCCGGGTCGGGGGCGGGGCGGGAGCGGGCCGTGGCGCCGGCGAGGCGGTCGTAGAGGAGGCCGTCGGTCCAGGCGACGAGGAGTTCGGCGGACTCGCGGGGGCGGGGGGCGCCGAGGGCGGCGAGGAGGGCCGTGGCGGTGTCGCGGGCGGCGAGTCCGGCGCGGTGCAGGGCAGGTTCGAGCTCGGGGGTGCGGGCGGCCTCCAGGCTCAGCTCGTAGCGGGCCAGTTGGCGGGCGCGGCCCGTGGTCGACCAGCGGTACAGGAGCCCGCCGAGGAGCCGCGCCGCGGACTCGGGGGTCGGGGCCGCTCCCGTGGCGCGGTCGCCGCCCGCACCCGATCGGGCGTCCGATCCGGCATCCGCCGAGGCGTCCGACGAGGTGTCGGGCGCGGTGTCCGCACCCGTGGCCCCGGCGGTGCCCGGGAGGCCGATCCCGGCTTCCTCCAGGTCGAGTGCGGCGAGGCGGTCGTAGCAGGCGCCGATCAGGGCCGTGCGGGTGCGGAAGTAGTAGGAGGTGCTGCCCGGGGAGAGCCCGGCCGCGGAATCCACCGCCCGGTGGGTGAGGCCGCGCAGGCCGGTCGCGGCCACCAGCGCGATCGCGGTGTCGGCGATGAGCGTCCGACGGTCCGCGGTCGGGGGCGCGGCGGGACGGGGAGTGGAGGAGGCCGGACCGGGGGTGGACATGAACCTCACTCTACAGCTGTAGAGTGAGGTTCGCCCCTCTACAACTGTAGAGGGTGCCAGGGTCGATGGTGCATGCGGTGCGGTCGCCCGACGGACACGGGTGACCCGGCGGGAAGGGTGTGCGGGATGGCGGGTCGGCATGCGGTGGTGGCGGGGGCCGGGATCGGCGGGCTGGCGGTGGCGCTCGCCCTGCACCGGCAGGGCTGGCGGGTGACCGTGTGCGAGCGGGCCGAGCGGCTGCCCGAGGTCGGCGCGGGCATCGTGCTCGCCCCCAACGCCCTGCGCGCCTTCGACCTGATCGGCTTCGACGCCACCCGCGCCGCCGGGGAGGCCGTCCCGGCGGCGATGGGCCTGCGCCGGCCCGACGGCCGGTGGCTGAACCGGGCCGACACCGCCGGGCTCCGCGCCCGGTACGGGCGTCCGCCCCTCGCCGTGCACCGCACCGCGCTGACCGCGGCGCTGGCCGCGGCCCTGCCCGGGGACGCCCTGCTCTTCGGCGCGGCCGTCACCTCGGTGGACGGCTCCGGGGCCGCCGCGGTCGCGCGCACCACGGCCGGGGACCTCACCGCCGACGTCGTGATCGCCGCGGACGGCATCCACAGCCGGCTGCGCCGCCGGTCCTTCCCGGACCATCCCGGACTCCGCTACAGCGGCGAGACGGCCTGGCGCACGGTGCTGCCCGCCGACGGACCCCCGGCCCCGGCCGCGGAGGAGACCTGGGGACCGGGCTGCCGCTTCGGAGTGGTCCCGCTGGCCGACGGCCGGGTGTACGCCTACGCCACCGCCGTGGTCCCGGAAGGACACCGGCCCGCCGACCCCCGGGCGGAGCTGCTGCGCCGGCACGGGCACTGGCACCGGCCCGTGCCGGAACTCCTCGACCGTTTCGACCCGGCCGTCCTCCTCCAGCACGACCTGTACGACCTGGCCGCCCCGCTCCCCCGCTACCACCAGGGACGACTGGCCTGGCTCGGCGACGCCGCGCACGCCATGACCCCGAACCTGGGCCAGGGTGGCTGCCAGGCCGTCGAGGACGCCGCGGTCCTCGCGTACCTGCTCGGCGAAGGCGACGCGGACACGGATCCGGAAGCCGCCCTCGCCGCCTACAGCGCGGCGCGCCTCGCGCGTACGGACGCCATCCGGGTCCGGGCGCGGCGGGCGGGCCGGTTGGCGGCGGTGCGGCACCCGTGGGCGGTGGCGGCGCGGGACCTCGCGGTCCGGGCCGTGCCGGAGCGGGCCGCGCTCCGCGCCCTGGACGAGCTGTTCAGCGGCTTCCGGCTGCCGGAGCGGCCGGGCGGGCCGGGTCCCCGGCTCCCGCACGCCGCCTGAGCGAGGAGAGGACCGAGGACGGCACCGTACGGGCCGGGCCGGGGACGGCGCCGAGCGGCCGGCGGCGGCGCGGGGCCGCGGAACGGCGGACCGGGCGGCGCGGGGAGAGTCGGGCCAGGGCCCGGTCCCGACAGGTCCGTAGCTGGACCGGGGAGAGCCCGGCCCGCTGGCCGCCGCCCGCGATCAGGGCGTTCACGGAGGCCATCGGGTCGCCCCCGGCCGCCCGGGCCGTGAGCGCGCCCAGGACGAGCGGCAGCAGCACCACGGCGAGGGCCGAACCGGTGGCACCGGCGGTGGCGGTGACGGTCCGGAGGGGGCGGGGGCGCGGGCTGTCCGTGGTCATGTGCCCAGTCCAGCAGCGGGGGCCGACCCCGCGCACCGGCCCGGATACTCAGACCCGGTGCGGGCGTACTCAGAACGTACCCACCCCGGAGGCAGCCGGTGCGCACCCGCGTACGCGCGCGCGGGCACCCCGCCGGGGTCAGCGGCCCCGGCGGACCCGGGCCGCGCGGCGGGCCTCGGCGAGCTGCCGGGCCTCGGCGGCCTTGCGGGTCTCCTTGGCCTGCTTGGCGCCCATGCCGCGGAAGGCCCGCTGGGGCGCGTCGGCGCCCTTCGCGGGGGCGGCCGCGGCCTTGGCCCCGGTCAGCCGGGACAGCTCGGCCTCGCCGGGACGGACCTGGCTGGTCGGTGCGGTGATCCCGGCCTCGCCGAGCATGCGGACCACGTCCCGCCGCTGGTTGGAGGTCACCAGCGTCACCACGCGGCCGGCCGCGCCGGCCCGCGCGGTGCGGCCGGCGCGGTGCAGGTACTCCTTGGCGTCGGCGGGCGGGTCCACGTTCACGACCAGGTCGAGCGCCTCGATGTGCAGACCGCGGGCCGCGACGTCCGTGGCGACCAGGGTGGTGACGGCCCCCGTGCGGAACTGCTCCAGGGTGTGCGTGCGCTGGGGCTGCGACTTCCCACCGTGCAGGGCCGCGGCCTTCACCCCGGCGTCCTTCAGGTGCCGGGTGAACCGGTCCACGGAGACCTTGGTGTGCAGGAACATGATCACTCGGCCGTCGCGGGCGGCGATCTCCGTGGCGGCCGCGAACTTGTCGGCCGACTGCACCTGGAGCAGGTGGTGCTCCATCGTGTCCACGGTGCCCGCCACCGGGTCGGCGGAGTGCTCGGCCGGGTCCTTCAGATGGCGGCCCACGAGGGTGTCCACCTGGCCGTCCAGGGTCGCCGAGAACAGCATCCGCTGTCCCTCCGGACGCACCAGCTCCAGCGCCTCGGAGACCTGCGGCAGGAAACCGAGGTCGCACATCTGGTCCGCCTCGTCGAGGACGGTGATCTCGACCCGGTCCAGCCGGCACGCCTTGCGGGACACCAGGTCGGTGAGGCGACCGGGGGTGGCGATCAGCACCTCGACGCCCTCCCGGAGCGCCACGACCTGCTTGTTGATGGCGAGGCCGCCCACCGCCACCGCGGTGCGCAGCCGCAGGGCGGCGGCGTAGGGGGCGAGGGCGTCCCCGACCTGCTGGGCCAGCTCGCGGGTCGGTACGAGCACCAGCGCGAGGGGCCGCTTGGCCTCGGCCCGGCGGCCCTCCAGCCGGGTCAGGAGGGCCAGGCCGAAGGCGAGGGTCTTGCCGGAGCCGGTACGGGCCCGGCCGAGGACGTCCCGGCCCGCGAGGGCGTCCGGGAGGGCGGCGGCCTGGATGGGGAAGGGGGTGTCCACCCCGGCCTCCGTCAGGGCCGCCAGGATCGGGGCGGGCAGGCCGAGACCGGCGAACCCGGGGCCGGTCGCCGCGGGGGCCGACGCCGCGGACGCGGCGGGTCCGGCCGGGGCCGGGGCTTCGGCGGAGCGGGCCGAACGGGTCGAGCGGGCGGAGCCGTCCACGGGGAACCATCCTCGTCGTCACGCGCAGCGAGGAGTTCCCGTGCGACCGTAAAACCGTCATTTTAGCCGACGGCGGGCCACCGACCGGGGCCGCGGACCGCCCCCGACGGCGGACCGGCCGGTGGGAGCGAGGCTGCGGGACGGGGCTGCGGGACGTGCCGCGCGGCGCGGCCGTCGGCGGACCGCCGTGCGGGTCACGGGTCACGGGTCACGGGCGACGTCGTACCGCCACACGTGACACGGCAGCCCCCGCTCCAGCCTCATCCCCACCGCCCACCCCGTCCGACCCGCCCGCCGTGCGCCGTCGCCCGTGCTGCGTGATGCTGCGTACATGTCCCAGGACACCGCGGGCGGCGGGGCGCCGCCGCCACCGGCCCAGGAGCTCAAGCACGACGCGATCGGTTTCGTCGACGCGCTCGTGATCGGGCTCAACTCGACCTCGCCCGCGTACTCGCTGGCCGCGGCGCTGGGCCCGATCGTGGCCCTGGTCGGGGTGTACGCCCCCGGGGTGATGCTGGCCTCGTTCGTCCCGATGCTGCTGATCGCCGCCGCCTTCTACTACCTGAACAAGGTGGACCAGGACTGCGGGACCACCTTCTCCTGGGTGACGCGCGCCATGGGGCCGTGGGCCGGCTGGGCGGGCGGCTGGGCCATCACCATGACCGGCGTCCTGGTGATCGGCTCCCTGGCCGACGTGGCCGTGCGCTTCGGCCTGCTGGCCGCCGGACTGGACTCCGCGGCGAACAGCGAACCGATCCGGCAGGGCCTCACCGTCCTGGTGATCCTGGTCATGACCGCCGTCTGCGTGATCGGCACCGAGATGTCGGCCCGGGTCCAGGACGTGCTGATCCTCGCCCAGGTGTTCTTCCTGCTGGTCTTCGCGGTGGTGGCGATCTGGAAGGTGTACGCCGGGACCGGCAGCCTGGAGTCCACCGAGCCCGCCCTGCACTGGCTGAACCCCTTCGGGGCGGGCGGGGCCGCGCTGACCGGCGGACTGCTGCTGGGCGTGTTCATCTACTGGGGCTGGGAATCCGCGGTCAACCTCACCGAGGAGGTCAAGGATTCGGCGACGGCGCCCGGCCGGGCCGGGATCTGGTCCACGGTCGTCCTGCTGGTCACCTACCTGTCCGTCGGCATCGCCGTCGTCGCCTACGCGGGCCCCGCCTTCCTCGCCGAAAACGCCGACGAGGAGGAGGCCGTCTTCGCGACCCTCGCCAACGAGGTGATGGGCGGCTGGGACTGGGTGGTCCTCCTCGCCGTCAGCACCTCCGCGCTGGCCTCCACCCAGACCACGATCATCCCGGCCTCCCGCACCGCCCTGTCGATGGCCCGCCGCAAGGCCCTGCCCGACGGCCTGGCCCACATCCACCCGCGGTTCCGCACCCCCGACGTCTCCACCTGGTGGGTGGCCGCCATCGCGATCGTCTGGTACCTCGTGGTCAACCAGATCAGCGAGAACGCGCTGTTCGACTCGCTGACCGCGCTGTCCCTGCTGATCGCGTTCTACTACGCGCTGACCGGCCTGGCCTGCGCCCTGTACTACCGCCGCCACCTCACCGAGAGCGTGCGGAACCTGTTCCTCATCGGCGTCGGCCCGGTGGTCGGCTCGATCCTGCTGGGCTGGCTGCTCGTCGAGTCCGTCCGCGACATGGCGGACCCGGAGAACTCCTACAGCGGGGTCTCCTGGTTCGGCCTCGGGCCGCCGCTGGTCATCGGCATCGGCATCGCCCTGGCCGGAGTGGTGGTCATGATCTTCTGGCGGCTGCGCTCGGGGATCTTCTGGCAGGAACGCCGCGGCGTCGCCGACCCGGACCTGGTCCACGGCACCGCCCCGGCCCGGGACTCCCGGAAGGAGGACTGACCATGTCCGTGGTGCTGGGGTACGACGAGTCCCCGGGGGCCGAACGCGCCCTGCGGGTCGCGGTGGAGGTGGCGGCCGCCTTCGGCGAACCGCTGGTCCTGGTGTACGGGGCGGCCGCGCCCGGCGGGCTGGGCGAGGAGTACCGCTCGCACCAGGAGGCGGTGCGGCAGGCCGGCCGGACCGCCCTGGCACGCGCGGTGGCCGCAGCCGACGAGGCGGGGGTGCCGTCCACCGTGGAGGTGGTCGACGAGAAGCCCGTACCCGCTCTGCTGGAGGCCGCCGAACGGCACGGCGGCCGGGTGATCGTGGTGGGCAGTTGGGGCGAGAGCCCCATGAAGGGGGCCCTGCTGGGCTCCACCCCGCACAAGCTCCTGCACCTGTCCCCGCTGCCGGTGCTGTGCGTGCCGACGTCACCGGACACGGGGCCTGAGACGGGCCCGGGGACGCCGACCGGCGCCCCGGACCGGCGTCCCGGGGCGGGGCCGGCGCCCGGCGGACCCGGCGGTGCGGGTGGCTGACCCGTACCCCGCCGGACCGGGCGGGGCACGGGTGACGGCGGCCGGTCGGCCGCCCCGCTCAGGGGGCGATGGGCAGCTGCCGCTTGTGCTCGGTGGCGCGGTAGCGGTTCACGATCGACTCGTGGGCGGGACCGGAGACCGGCTTGCCCTCCAGGAAGTCGTCGATGTCGTCGTAGGTGACCCCGAGGGCGTCCTCGTCGGGCTTGCCCGGGTCCAGGGTCTCCAGGTCCGCGGTGGGCGTCTTCCACACCAGGGAGGCGGGGGCGCCCAGACGGTCGGCCACGGCGCGGACCCGCCGCTTGGTGAGACCGGTCAGCGGCACCACGTCCGCGGCGCCGTCACCGAACTTGGTGAAGAAGCCGGAGACGGCCTCCGCGGCGTGGTCGGTGCCGACCACCAGACCGCCCCGCGCGCCCGCCACCGCGTACTGGGCGACCATGCGCTGCCGGGCCTTGATGTTGCCGTGCACGAAGTCCTGCTGGTGGGCGTCGCGGAAGGTGACCCCGGCGGCCACGGCCGCGTCGAGGGCGGCGTCACTGGCGGGCTTCACGTCCACCGTGAGGACCTCGTCGGCGGCGATGAAGGAGAGCGCGAGCTGCGCGTCCTGCTCGTCGCCCTGGACGCCGTACGGCAGCCGCATGGCCGTGAAGGTGGCCTCGTGGCCGGCGGCGCGGGCGCGCTCCACGGCCAGCTGGCAGAGCCGGCCGGCGGTGGTGGAGTCCACTCCCCCGCTGATGCCGAGGACCAGCGAGCCCAGGCCGCCGGAGACCAACCGGTCGGCGAGGAACGCCACCCGGCGCTCGATCTCGGCGTCCGCGTCGAAGGACTCCGGAACCTGCAGTTCACGGGCGATGTCCAGCTGCAGGCCGATGGAACCGGGGTCGGTCACGGGAGCTCCTCTTGGTGTTCTCGGTACAGGAGGTACCCGACGACTTTAACGGGATGTACATTCGGCGCCAGGCCGCCGCCGGAAGCGCTTCGTACGCAGGTCCGACCGGCGGGTTTCACCTGGTTGACCACCGCCCTTTACCTTCTCTTTTCCCACTCCCCGGTGCCGCTGTCGCACACTGTCCCACCAGCCTCAGCCGTGACCCGGTGGGAGGCATTCCCGACTCCTCGAAGGACCGAGGCTCCGTGCCCGTATCCGTAGTCCTCACCGGCCGCCTCGCGCGGCTGGAGCCCCTCGCACCGCACCACGCAGAGGCCATCGCCGAAGCCGGCGCGGAGGATCGTACGAGCTATGCCTATACCCCCGTGCCCCATGGCCCGGAGGCGGCTCGCGAGTACATCGACCGCGCCCTCGCCGACCAGGCGGCCGGACGGTCGTTGCCCTACGCCATCGTCGGCCAGACAGACGGCCGGGTCGTCGGATCGACCCGGTTCCTCGATCTCGACTACTGGCAGGGCCCACTGGTGTGGCCCGCCGTGCCGGGCGTCCCCTTCGGGGATCCGGCGACCGCCGTACCGGACGCCGCCGAGATCGGGAACACCTGGCTCTCGCCGCGCGCCCAGGGCACGGGGATCAACACGGAGGTCAAGCTGCTGATGCTGCGGCACGCCTTCGAGACCTGGGGGGTGCGGCGGATCTCGCTGCGCGCCGATGCCCGCAACACCCGCTCCCGGGTGGCCATCGAACGTCTCGGGGCCACCTGCGAGGGCGTCCGCCGGGCGCATTCGCGGGGGCTGGACGGGGTGGTGCGCAGCACCGCCTTCTATTCGATCCTCGACGAGGAGTGGCCCGCGGTCCGCGCCATCCTCGAACTGCGGACGGCGCCGAGTCCGGTGTCCCCCGCGGCACTCGGAAGGATGATCATGGCCTGAGCCGGGCCGGTCCGGGGGCGGCGCTCCCGGACCGGACGGCCCCGGGCTGGAAGGCTGGGGTTCCGGCGGTCCGCGCGCGGACCGACGGTGGAACACCCGCCGACGAGCCCGAGAGCGAGCTGATCCCCTG
>NZ_JBEOSD010000203.1:0-12655 GCF_040302735.1 Streptomyces sp. NPDC097619
CGTTGATTTTTGGCACGCTGTTGAGTTCTCAAGGTGCGGACGCTTCCTTCGTACTCACCCTCGCGGGTTTTCCTCCGGGCGCTTCCTTCGTTCTTTCGTTTCCGACTCTATCAGACCGTTTCCGTTCCGATTTCCTCGGCGCCTTTCCGGTCCCGACCGATTTCGCGTCCGTTTCCTTTCCGGCGGCTCCGACTCTACCAGTGGAATTCCGGCTCCCGGACCACGTGGTTTCCGCAGACATGCGGAGTGGACCGAGATCGACTTCGGTGTGGAGAGTGGATTGCCCGTCGGCGTGGTGTTCACGCGGTGTTCACGTGGACCGGCCAGGCGGGACTTAAGACAGTACAGGGCCCGTGGTGCGCGGGCAAATCGATTCAGGCGTATGGTCTAGTCCACTAGTCCCGGGGTCACCGCCCGACTGGTACACATCAGGCGGAACCGGGACTTCTCATGACTTACCCTTCTCAACGAGTACGCCGTCCGGTACAGGACGCGGACGGCGACACGTCGAACGCCCCACCCCTGGGAGGCCATCCATGACCACCGTGACGTCACCGCTCGCCGGGCAGGCCATCGGACTCGCGGCAGTGCCCGATCCGGTGTTCTCCGGCGCGATGGTCGGTCCCGGTACCGCCATCGACCCCGTGCGCGAGCCCTCCGAGGCGGTGGCGCCCGTCGACGGCGTGGTCGTCTCCCTGCACCCGCACGCCTACGTGGTGGTGGACCAGGCCGGTCACGGCGTGCTCACGCACCTCGGCATCGACACCGTCCAGCTCAACGGCGAGGGCTTCGAGCTCCTCGTGAACAAGGGCGACACGGTGACGCGCGGGCAGGCGATGATCCGCTGGAACCCGGCCGCCGTGGAGGCCGCCGGCAAGTCCCCCATTTGCCCGATCGTCGCGCTCGAAGCGACCGCCGACGCCCTCTCCGACCTCGTCGAGGGCGAAGTGAAGGCCGGGGACGCGCTCTTCAGCTGGGCCTGAGCGCCCTGCGCCGTCCCCCCGGACGGCGGGATCGGACATCCATCGCGGCGCTGTGACCGCCGCACAATCGGAGACGGGTGAAATGGAGACAACGCTGCGAGGCGTCGGCGTGAGCCACGGTGTGGCGATCGGCGAGGTTCGGCACATGGGTACGGCCGTGCTGGAGCCGCCGGCCAAGCAGATCGCCGCGGAGGAGGCGGAGCGCGAACAGGGGCGCGCCCGCCAGGCCGTGGACGCCGTGGCCGCCGACCTGATCGCGCGGGGCCAGCTGGCCGGTGGCGAGGCCCAGCACGTGCTGGAGGCCCAGGCCATGATCGCTCAGGACCCTGAGCTGATGGCCGACGTCGACCGCCGCATCGCGGTCGGCAGCACCGCCGAGCGCGGGGTGTACGACGCCTTCGCCGCCTACCGCGAGCTGCTCGCGGGGGCCGGTGAGTACATGGCCGGCCGGGTGGCCGACCTGGACGACGTCCGGAACCGGATCGTGGCCCGCCTGCTGGGCGTACCGATGCCGGGCGTGCCGGACAGCGACGAGCCGTACGTGCTCATCGCGCGGGACTTGGCGCCGGCGGACACCGCGCTGCTGGACCCGGCGCTGGTGCTCGGGTTCGTGACCGAGGAGGGCGGGCCGACCAGCCACAGCGCCATCCTGGCGCGCGCCCTGGGCGTGCCCGCGGTCGTGGCCCTGCCGGGCGCCGGCGAGCTGGCCGAGGGCACGGTCGTGGCCGTGGACGGCAGCACCGGTGAGATCTTCGTGGACCCGAGCGAGGAGAAGCGGGCCGCGCTGACGGCCGCCGCGGCCGAGCGGAAGGCGGCGCTGGCCGCCTCCTCCGGTCCGGGCGCCACCTCCGACGGTCACAAGGTGCCGCTGCTGGCGAACGTGGGCGGTCCGGCGGACGTGCCCGCCGCGGTCGAGGCCGGGGCGGAGGGCGTGGGCCTGTTCCGCACCGAGTTCCTGTTCCTGGACGACAGCAAGAAGGCGCCGTCCGAGGAGAAGCAGGTCGAGGCCTACCGCAAGGTGCTGGAGGCCTTCCCCGAGGGCCGGGTCGTGGTGCGCGTGCTCGACGCGGGCGCCGACAAGCCGCTGGACTTCCTGACCCCGGCCGACGAGCCCAACCCGGCGCTCGGCGTACGCGGTCTGCGGGCCCTGCTGGACCACCCGGAGGTGCTGCGCACGCAGCTGACCGCCCTGGCGAAGGCCGTCGAGGGGCTCCCGGTGTACCTGGAGGTCATGGCCCCGATGGTGGCCGACCGCGCCGACGCGCGGGCCTTCGCGGACGCGTGCCGCGAGGCCGGGCTGCAGGCGAAGTTCGGCGCGATGGTGGAGATCCCCTCCGCCGCGCTCCGGGCGCGCTCGATCCTCCAGGAGGTCGAGTTCCTGTCGCTGGGCACCAACGACCTGGCGCAGTACGCCTTCGCCGCCGACCGGCAGGTCGGTGCGGTGTCGCGGCTCCAGGACCCCTGGCAGCCGGCGCTGCTCGACCTGATCGCCCTGTCCGCCGAGGCGGCCCGGGCCGAGGGGAAGAGCTGCGGGGTCTGCGGCGAGGCCGCTTCCGACCCGCTGCTGGCCTGCGTCCTGACCGGTCTGGGCGTGACCAGCCTGTCCATGGGCGCCGCGTCCATCCCGTACGTGCGCGCCGCCCTGGCGAAGCACACGCTCGCCCAGTGCGAGCGGGCCGCGGCCGCGGCCCGTGCCGCGGACTCCGCCGAAGAGGCGCGGCTGGCCGCGCAGGCGGTGCTGTCCGGGGAGTGACCTCCGGCCACCGGCCTTCTTGGCGGCAGGCCGGTGGACCCGGGCCCGGAGGGGTCCTTCGCCCGTGTGGCGGAGGACCCCTCCGGCGTTTCCGGGGGGAGGCGAGGGGCCCCCGCCGGGGGGACTACCGGCCCCATTCGCGTGGGCTTCGGTCACCTGTGATGGCCGTGCCGGGGGCCCGGATCGGCGACGGGGAAGCCTGCGCAGTAGGTGACTCCGGGCTCGGGGGGCAGCAGGTCCCCGGAGTCGGCGTCGGTGCAGTAGGCGTCGAAGACCTCCGCCGCGGTCAGGGGGGTGAGGGCGCCGTCGGTGAGCCGCCAGCCGTGGACCCGGTCGGGGCCGCCCTCGCCGCTGGTGCGCAGGACCACTCCCCCGGGCCGGTCGAGGGCGATGCCCGCGGCGAGGACGCTGAGGAATTCCAGGCGGGAGCGGGCGCCGCCGCCGGTGTGGTGGGGGGCGACGAGCTGTTCCCGTTCGGCGGGCACGCTGCAGACGAGGTGGTGGTGGCCGGGGCCGGCGCCCGTGAGGAGGCCGTCGAGGAGGAGCCCTGCGCGGTCGAGGGCGTCCGCGCCGATGTCGGCCCCGCATTCGGCGCAGGGGCCGAGTCCGGCCAGGAGGAGGGTGGCGTACTCCCAGGTGGCCTGGCGGACGGCGGCGTCGACCAGGCGGGGCAGGAGGGTGTCGAGGGGTTCCCCGGTATAGGGGAGGGCGGTGCCGGTGGCCGCGAGGTGGGCGGTGAAGCGGGTGCGGGCGGCGGGGGTGTCGGGGTCGGCGCCGGTCTCGGTGCACCAGGCGGCGTAGTCGTCGGGGTCGAACAGGGTGACGGTGGTGTGCAGTCCCTGGCCGCGGAGGGATTTCAGCAGGCCGTCGAGGTGGCCGAGGTAGGACGGCCAGTCCTCGTCGCGGAAGGGGAAGCTGCGGTAGCCCGTCATGGCGGCGAAGTCGCGTGGGTCGGTGAGGAGGCCGACGGTGCCGGGGACCTCGCGGCGGAGGGTGCGGCGCAGGCGTGCGGAGTGCTGGGTGTGGGTGGTGGGCGTCATGGGGTCCCCCCGAATGGTCCGCGCGTGGCGGAGTGTGGTCAGTGCTCACTCACCGTAATCGGGGGGACTGACAGCGGGTCCTTCGGGAGGGCGGAGCGGACCAGGCGGTCCTGGGCGGCGCAGGTCGCGGCGAGGGCGGCGCCGAGGAGGGCCCAGCCGAGCGGGCCGGCCGCGGTGGCGGCGGTGGTGACGAGGGGGCCGGCGCTGCGCTGGGCGGCGGTGGAGAGTCCGTGGACGCCGAGGTAGGCGCCCTGGGCCAGGTCGGGGGCGAGTGCGAGGGAGAGTTCCCAGGAGGCCACCGAGTGGACCATCTCGGCGAAGGTGAGGGCGGTGGCGGCGAGGCAGAGGGCGGCGGTGGCGGTCCAGGGGCCGCCGTAGGCGGCGGCGCCGAGGGCGAGGCAGCCGAGGAGGTGGGTGGCGGCGAGGGGGCGGAGCAGTCGGCGGGCGGCGTCGGTGGTGGTGCCGAAGCGGGCGAGGGGGACCTGAAGGAGGACGACGAGGACGTTGTTGAGGACCAGGACGAGCGGGATGAGTCCGGGCGGGGCTTCGGTGGCGTGGACGGCCCAGAGCGGGAGGCCGACCTTGAAGACGGCGTCGTCGAGGTAGAGGGCGGTCTCCGTGAGGGTGAAGAGGAGGTAGCGGCGGTCGCGCCAGGGGCTGGGCGCGGGGTCCGGCTCTCCTTCGGGGGCGCTGCCGTCCTCGGGGTGGGCGGTGGTGACCACGCGGGTGGGGGACGGGGGTTCGCCGCAGCGGAGGGCGAGGACGGCGGCGGCGAGGAAGGACAGGGCGTCGCCGATGAGCAGCATGCGGTAGGCGGAGGCGGTGCCCACGGCGAGGACGGCGGCGGCGGTGAGGCCGCCGACGGCCCAGCCGAGGTTGGTGGCGGTGCGGTGGACGGCCTGGTAGCGGACGCGGTCGGGACCGCTGACCCGGGCGGCGTAGAGCTTGGTGAGGACGTTGGCGGCGCGGTCGGCGAGGCTGCCGACGGCGGAGTAGAGGAGGAGCAGGGTGAAGTCGTGGGTGGTGAGGAGGGCGAGGGCGGCGAGGCAGCGCAGCAGTTGGAGGACGGGGAGCAGGCGGGTGAGGGGGACGCGGTCGGCGAGCCGGCCGCCGAGGGGGGCGCCCGCGATGCCCGCGGCTCCGGCGGCGGCGACGAGGACGCCGATCTCGCCGATGCCGAGTCCGGCGACGGTGAGGAAGTAGAGGACGGAGGCGCCGGTCCAGAGTCCGGTGCCGGTCTTGTCCACGAAGGCGATGAGCAGGAGGCGGCGGCCGTCGACGCCGCCCGGGATGCGGGCGTGGAGTGTTGCTCTCCGTTCCTTGGCGCGTTCGGTGATGCGCATGGGGTCCCCCTTGACGAAAATTTTGTATTGATACATAGTTGATTACGTGGCAACACAATATTCCTTCATGGGGACGACCGCCAGGGAGATCGCGGCGTCCGTCGAACGCGGGGTCTCCGAGGGGGCCCTCGGGCCCGGTGCCGCGCTGCCCCCGGTGCGGCGCCTCGCCGACGAGCTGGGGGTGAGTCCGGGCACCGTGGCCACGGCCTACAAGGAGCTGCGGCAGCGCGGGATCGTGGTCACCCGGGGGCGCGGCGGCACCGTGGTGGCGGAGGCCCCGGCGGTGGGCTCGCGCAGGCCGCCCCGGGTGCCCGCCGGCGTGCGGGACCTGTCGGGCGGCCACGCCGACCCGGCCTTCCTGCCGGTGCTGGTCCCGCCGGGGCCGGTGCGGCCGGTGCACGGTTCCCACCGGGGCACCCCGAGGCTGCCCGAGCTGATGGAGCCCACCCGGGCCTGGTTCGCCGCGGACGGGGTGCCCGAGGAGCACGTGACCTTCGCGCACGGCACGTTGGACTGCGTCGCGCGGCTGCTCTCCACGGAGTTGCGGCCCGGGGACGCGGTGGCCGTGGAGGACCCCGGCTTCCACCATCTACTGGACCTGGTCCCCGCGTTGGGTCTGCGCATGGAGCCGGTGGCGGTGGACGGGGAGGGCATCCGTCCCGAGGAGCTGGCCCGCGCCCTGCGGGCCGGGGCCCGGGCCCTGGTGTGCGGGCCCCGGGCGCAGAGTCCGACCGGGGCCCGGTTCACCGCCGGGCGCCGCGAGGCGCTGCTGGCGGTGCTGGCGGACTTCCCCGAGGTGCTGGTCGTGGAGGACGACGCGAACGCCGCGGTGTCCGGGGTGCCGTCGCACTCGCTGACCACGGGCGGGCTGCCGCGCTGGGCGCAGATCCGTACGGCTTCCAAGCATCTGGGCATCGACCTGCGGTGGGCGGCGATGGCCTGTGATCCGACCACGCTGGCCCGGCACGACGGGCGGTTGCTGTTGACCTCGGGCTGGGTCAGTCACCTGCTCCAGCGGACCGTGGCCGCGGTGATGACGGATCCGGAGGCTCGGGCCCTGGTAGCGCGCGGCGAGGAGGCGTACGCGCGGCGGCGGGAGGGGCTCGTCGACGCGCTCGGCGGGTACGGGATCCCCGCGTTCGGCGCGAGCGGGTTCAACGTGTGGGTGCCGGTGCGGGACGAGTCGGCGGTGGTGAACGGGCTCCGCACGCACGGCTGGTGGGTGGCGGCGGGACAGCGGTTCCGGATCGCCGCGCCGCCGGGGGTGCGGATCACCACCGCGGACCTGGTGGCCGCGGACGCGGAGCGGCTGGCGGCGGATTTCGCGCGGGTGCTGGGCGAGTCCCAGGACACGTACGGGGGTTGAGGGGGCCCGCCCACCAGTCGTGGTGGGCGGGCCCCGGTCGGCGCGGTCAGCGCTTGCGGGTGCGGCCCAGCTCCTCGTAGAAGGCCAGCAGCGCGGGGGCGTCCACCGAGCCGATGTTGACGGCCTTCTCCAGGGGGGTGCCCTGGAGGAGGCGCTTGACGGGGACCTCGATGCGCTTGCCGGTGAGGGTGTGCGGCACCGCGGGGACCTCGATGATCTCGTCGGGCACGTGGCGCGGGGAGAGCTGTTCCCGGATGGTGCGCTTCACCTTGTCGCGGAGGGCGTCGTCGAGGGCGGCCCCGGGGGCGAGGTGCACGAAGAGCGGCATCCAGTAGCCGCCGTCCGGCTCCTCCAGGCCGATGACCAGCGATTCCTTGATCTCGGGGAGGCGTTCCACGGCCTCGTAGATGTCGGCCGAGCCCATCCGGACGCCCTGCCGGTTGAGGGTGGAGTCGGAGCGGCCGTGGATGACCACCGAACCGTGGCCGGTCAGGGTGATCCAGTCGCCGTGGCGCCAGACGCCGGGGTAGGTGTCGAAGTACGACTCGCGGTACCGGGCGTCCTCGGGGTCGTTCCAGAAGCGGGTCGGCATCGAGGGCATCGGGTTGGTGACGACCAGTTCGCCCACCTCGTCGACGAGCGGCTTTCCGGCCGGGTCCCAGGACTGGAGGTCGGTGCCCAGGCACGGGGCCTGGAGCTCGCCGATGTGCACGGGCAGGGTGGGGACGGCTCCGGCGAAGCAGCTGCACACGTCGGTGCCGCCGCTGACGGAGGCGATCCACAGGTCCTCGGCGACCTCGTCGTGGAGCCAGCGGAAGCCGTCCGGGGGCAGTGGGGAGCCGGTGGTGGCCACGCAGCCGACGGAGGACAGGTCGAAGTCGCGGGAGGGGTGCACCCCGGCCTTCTTGCAGGCCATCACGTAGGCGGCGGAGGTGCCGTACAAGGTGGCGCGGGTGCGTTCGGCGATCCGCCACTGGGCGCCGGTGTCCGGGAAGCCGGGGCTGCCGTCGTAAAGGACGACCGTGGTGCCCGTGAGCAGGCCCGAGACGAGGAAGTTCCACATCATCCAGCCGGTGGACGTGTACCAGAAGAAGCGGTCCCCGGGGCCGAGGTCGCAGTGCAGGCCGATCTGCTTCAGGTGCTCCAGGAGGATGCCGCCCTGGGACTGGACGATGGCCTTGGGCAGGCCGGTGGTGCCGGAGGAGTACAGCACCCACAGCGGGTGCTCGAAGGGCACCGCCTCGAAGACCGGCTCGGTGTCGGCGACGGTCAGCGCCGACCATTCCAGGGTGCCCTCGGGGGCGGGAGTGCCCAGCAGCGGGATGTGCACGACGGCGCGCAGCGAGGGCAGTTCGGCGCGCAGCTCGGCCACCGCGGCGGTGCGGTCGTGCTCCTTGCCGCCGTAGCGGTACCCGTCCACGGTGAACAGGACCACGGGCTCGACCTGCTGGAAGCGGTCCAGGACGCTGCGGGCGCCGAAGTCGGGGGCGCAGGAGGTCCACACCGCGCCGACGGCGGCGGTGGCGAGGAAGGCGGTGACCGCCTGGGGGATGTTGGGCAGGTAGCCGCTGACCCGGTCGCCGGGGCGGACGCCGAGGGCGCGCAGCTCGGCGGCGAGGGAGCCGACCTGGCGGCGGAGCTCCGCCCAGGTGACGGGGACGGGCTCCTGGGTCTCGTCCACGCACAGCAGGGCCGGTTCTCCGGCGCGGGCCGGGTCCTCGGCGGCGCGCAGGGCGTGCTCGGCGTAGTTGAGGGTGGCGCCGGGGAACCAGTGGGCGCCGGGCATGGCGCGGCTGCCGAGGACTTCCTCGTACGGGGTGGTGAACCGGACCTCGAACCACTCCGCGACGGCCTGCCAGAAGGTGTCGAGCTCGTCCACGGACCAGCGGTGCAGGGCCGGGTAGCCGCCCTCGGCGGGGGCGCCGTGGTGCTCGGCCGCCCAGTCCTGGAAGCGGGTCACGGCCGCGGCGGCGATCCGCTCCGGTCCGGGCGACCAGAGGGGCTGCGGCGTGGCTGGGGTCATGGCTCTGCTCCCGGGGTGCGGCGCGGTGGTGCGGGCGGTCGGGTCGCGCGGGGGGTGGTGCGCGACGGTTCACAGGGACGATGCCATGTGATCGTCTCCCGCACCAGAGTCGCCGGCCACAGGCGGAACCGGTCGGAGTGTGGGTGAACGACAGTTGAACGGCCCCCTTCCGGCCCGGTGCCGGTGGCAGGGTGATCACCATGGACGGTCGTGATCTGGTACGTGCGGTGAAGGATCTGGGGACGGCGCGCGGACGGAGCGCCTGGCGCGCGGCCTGGCGCCGGTACCGCACCGATGCGGCGGGGTTGCCCCGGCGCGGTCCGGAGCGAGCCCGGGTGCCCGGTCCGCTGACCGGCGCGGACCCGCGCCCCGGTGGCGGGGTGCTCACCTTCGCCCGGTCGGTGCTGGAGGTACGGGTCACGGTGGGCGGGGCGGTGTTCTGGGGCTGGGACGGGGCCGCGCCCCTGCCCTCGTACGGGCTGGCGGGCGAAGGTCCGGAGGCGGACGCGCGGGCGGTGCTGGAGCCCGACACCGGGGGCGGGTGGCGGGTGGTGTCGGAGCGGGTGACGGTGGCGGTGTCCCGCAACGGCGCCGTGGAGGTCCGCACCCCGGGGGGTGCCGTCCTGCGCCGGGAGCTGCCGCCGCGCTGGTGGGAGCCGGTGTCCGGGGAGGGCGCGGCGCGCTGGGTGCAGCGGGCGGAGGTGGCGCCGGACGCCCGGTTCTTCGGGTTGGGCGGGCGGGCGGCGGGGCCGCGGCTGCGGGACGGCGAGTACCGGCTGTGGAACACCGACCCCAAGGGCGGGTTCGGGCCGGGGGACGATCCGCTGTACCTGACGATGCCGGTGCAGCTGGTGGTGGCGGACGCCGGGACGCACCTGGTGTTCCACGACTGCACCTGGGACGGGCGGGTCACGCTGCGGGAGGGCGAGGAGGGGGCCGGGTCCGGGCCGGACCGGCCGGGCTCCTGCGAGCTGCGGATGGACGGGGGGCCGCTGCGGGCCTGGGTGCTGGTGGGGACCCCGGCCCGGGTCCTGCAGGGCTGGTCGGCGCTGACCGGGGCCGCGGCGGTGCCGCCCTCCTGGGCGCTGGGCTACCAGCACGCGCGCTGGGGGTTCGGGAGCGAGGCCGAGGTGCGGAGGGTGGTGGACGGGTACCGGGACCACGGGCTGCCGCTGTCGGCCGTGCACCTGGACATCGACCACTACGCGGGGCACCGGGTGTTCACCGTCGACGAGGAGCGCTTCCCCCGGCTGCCGGAGCTCGCGGAGGAACTGCGCGCGCGGGGGGTGCGGCTGGTGTCGATCGTGGACCCGGCGGTGCGGGCGGAGCCCGGGGACCCGTTGTACGAGTCGGGGCGGGCGCAGGGGGTGTTCGTCCGGGACGGGGCGGGGCGCGAGGTCCGCGGGGTGGTGTGGCCCGGGGAGTGCGCCTACCCGGACTTCACCCATCCGCCGGTACGGGCCTGGTGGGGAGAGCGGTACGCGGAGCGCCTGGAGCGCGGCTTCTCCGGGATCTGGCACGACATGAACGAGCCGGTGTCCTTCGCCCCGTTCGGGGACTCCTCGCTCCCGCGATCGGCGCGGCACGCGCTGGAGGGGGCGGGCGGGGACCACCGGGAGGCGCACAACGTGTACGGGCTCGCGATGGCGCGCGCCGGGTACGAGGCGCTGGTGCGGCTGCGCCCGGCGGAGCGGCCGTTCCTGTTCTCGCGGTCGGGGTGGGCGGGGCTCCAGCGGTACGGGGGCACCTGGTCGGGGGACGTGGAGAGCAGCTGGCCGGGGCTGCGGGCCTCGCTGGCGCTGGCGTTGGGGCTGGGCCTGTGCGGGATCCCGTACTCGGGTCCGGACGTGGGCGGCTTCGGCGGGTCCCCCTCCCCCGAGCTGTACCTGCGGTGGCTCCAGTTGGGGGCGTACCTGCCGCTGTTCCGGACGCACTCGGCGGTGTGGGCGGGGCGCCGGGAGCCCTGGGAGTTCGGTCCGGAGGTGCTGGAACGGGCCAGGGAGGTGCTGGTGGAGCGGGAGCGACTGGTGCCGTACTTCGTCTCGCTGGCGCACCTGGCCCGGCGGACGGGGGCGCCGTACGTGCGTCCGCTGTGGTGGGGGGCGCCGGAGGACCGGGCGCTGCGGGACTGCGAGGACGCCTTCCTGCTGGGTGACGCCCTGCTGGTGGCGCCGGTGCTGGAGTGCGGGGCGGACCGTCGGGCGGTGCGGCTGCCGCGCGGCCGCTGGTACGACACCGCGACCGGGCAGGCCCACGAAGGGCCCGGGCAGGTGCTGCTGGACGCGCCGCCGGGGCGGATCCCGGTGCTGGCGCGGGGCGGGTCGGTGCTGCCGGTGCGCGGGGCGGACGGCTCCCCCGAGCTGGAGGTGTGGGCGCCGGCGCTCGGCCGGACCGGCGGCGGGCTGCTGGTCCGCGACCCGGGCGACGGCTGGGTGCGGGCCGAGCCGGAACGGCTGGTCACCCGCTGGCGGGACGGGCAGGTGGTGGTGGAGCGGGAGAACGGGCTCCCGCTGGACCTGCCGGTACGGGTGCGGGGGGTGTAGACGCCGGTGGGTCAGGTGGGGTGGGGTCGGGTGGGGCGGCGCGGGCGGGACGGGCGGAAACGGCGCGGAGGACGCGGTGGGCGCGGTGGGCGGGTGTGCGCGTGGGCGGCCAGGGTGAAGGTCACGCTGATCAGGAGGGCCCAGGCGCCGAACTTGGCGAGGGGCACGGGCTGCCAGCCGTCCAGCTGGTGCGGGTAGCTCCACGCCCCCGCGTAGGTGGCGGCGTTCTCCGCCACCCAGAGGAAGAAGCCGATCAGGGTGAGGGCGAGCGCGAGGGGCATGTGGAGCCGGCGGTCGTCCACGGTGAATCCGACCCGGGTGCCCGCCGTCGCGGCGAGCAGTAGGGCGGCCAGCAGCAGGCGGGCGTCCGGGAGCCAGTGGTGGGTGAGGAAGTTGAGGTAGACGGCGGCGGCGAGCACGACCGTGGCGCGGGGCCGGTAGCCGTGCAGTTCCAGGTGGAACAGCCGCCAGGCCCGGCAGACGTAGCTGCCGACGGCCGCGTACAGGAATCCGCTGTACAGGGGCACGCCGCCGAGTTTGGTGAGGGCCGCCTCCGGATAGCTCCAGGAACCGAGCCGCACCTTGGCCAGTTCGAAGAGGAGCCCGAGGAGGTGGCAGCCCAGCAGGACGGCGGTGTCCCGGGGGCCGTCCCAGCCGAGCCGGCGGGCGAGGACGGCGAGGAGGATCCCGTAGCCGAGCAGCAGGTCGTACCGGGCCACGGGCAGCGGGGGCAGCAGGGCGGACACGGCGATGCCCCCGACCAGGGCGGTGGCGAAGGCGCAGCTCCGGGCCTCCAGGACACCGAAGCGGAGCAGGCCGCGCAGGGGTGGGCCGAGGGGCCGGAGGGGGCGGAGGCTGGGGCGCATGCCGGCAGGACGCGGGTGGGGGCGGCGGTGGTTCCGGGCCCGGGGTGACGGCCGCCGGGATCAGGGGGTGGGGAGGTCGCGGTAGTGGCCGGCGAACCAGGCGGCCGCGGCCTGGGTGTGGAGGGGGAAGCCCAGGTCGGCGGGGGCGTGCAGGAGGTGCCAGCCGGTGGTCTCGTCGGTGGGCACCGGCGGCGGCAGGGACTCCAGCGGGCGGGGCGGGAGCAGACCGAAGACCAGCAGGTGGCCGCCCGGGGAGCTGAGCACGTCGGCGAGCCGCACCTCGACCGGGTCGGCCTCGATGCCGGTCTCCTCCCGGAGTTCGCGGGCCACCGCCGCGCGCCAGTCCTCACCGTGGTCGATGAAGCCGCCGGGCAGGGCGGTGCGGCCCCGGGCCGGCTCGATGGTGCGGGTGATCACGACCAGGGCGGGGGGCGCGGTCGGCGTGGCCGCCGGGTCCGGCAGGACCGGGAGGAGGGCCACCGCCACGGGGAGCGGGTTGCGGTAGGCGGTGGTGCCGCAGGCCGGACAGGGGCGGGGCCAGGGGGCGTCCGGGGGGTAGGGGGCTCCGCAGGTGGAGCAGTGCGAGTCCTTCGTGGGTGCTGACACGAGGGGGATGGTATGCCAAGGGGGGTGTGGGGGGCGGGTGTTGGGGGCGGGTGGGGTGCGGCTCGGGGGTGGGGGGCCGCTGCGCGGGGCCTTCTCCCCGCCCCGCCCCTTCCCGATACCGGGGCAGATCGG
>NZ_JBEOSD010000204.1:0-12608 GCF_040302735.1 Streptomyces sp. NPDC097619
GGCATCGAACGCTGGGCCGGTGCCGGACAGGGCCGCTTCGCCCTCACCGAGCGCATCGGCACCCCCCTCGTCCTCGCCCTCACCGGAGCCGGTCTCACGGCCGGCGGGGCCCAGGCAGCTGGTTCCGCTACCGGTTCCGCTTCTGCTGCTCCTGCTTCCGGAAGCATCGTGCGGGCCGCCGGGAGCAGCGCTTCCGCCGCCCGCCCCGACCGTGCCGAACTCCGCGAGCGCCTGTTGCAGGCGTACCGCGGGACCCTCGCCTCGAACCAGCGCAAGCGCCCCTCGCCGATGATCATCGGCGGCAAGCCCGCCGACATCTCGTCGGCCCCCTGGACCGCCCAACTGCTGTGGGTGGACCCCGCGGACCCCGAGAACGGCTTCTTCTGCGGCGGCTCGGTGGTCAGCCCCACGAAGATCGTCACCGCCGCCCACTGCGTGGAGGGCGTGAACTGGGCCGCCGGCGGCTACGTGGTGATCGGCGCCACCCAGCTGCTGACCCGGTACGAGGACGGCACGATCGACACCCACGGCGGCACCCTGCACAAGGTGTCCCGCCAGTGGATGCACCCGTCCTACGACACGGACATGATCGACAACGACGTGGCCGTGCTCACCCTCGCCACCAAGACCTCGGCGACGAACCTGCCGTTGGCCCGTGCCGGCGACACCGCCGAGTACACGGCCGGGAACGTGGCCACCGTCCACGGCTGGGGTCGCTACTCCTCCGGTCACAACGACCTCTCGCCGAGCCTGAAGAAGGCCGACCTGCCCTTCGTCTCGGACGCCACCTGCGAGGGCTTCTGGGGCGACTTCCTGGTCCGCGGCCACATGGTCTGCGCCGGTAAGCCCGCTTCCGGTTCCGATTCCGGTACCAACACCGCCTGCAACGGCGACTCCGGCGGCCCGCTGGTCCGCAACGGCCGACTGGTCGGCGTGGTCTCCTGGGGCGTCACGGACTGCGTGGAGGAGGGGGCCTACGGGGTGTACGCGAAGGCCACCACCTTCGCGGGCCCGCTGCGGGCCGAGATCTACGACGCGAACTGGAACCGCGACGCCGCGGCCGACGTCATCGCGCGCAACTCCGGGGACAAGGACCTCTACCCCTTCACCTCGAAGCTGACCTGGCTCTCCAAGGGGGCCAGTGCCGGTGACGCGACGAGCGCGAACCTCATCCGGCAGAGCGACGTCAACCGCGACGGCGTGATCGAGCTCATCAGCCGTCGGTCCAACGGCGACCTGCTCCGCGGCACCACGAAGCTCTTCTCCGGCTGGCAGACCCGCCGCCAGATCGTCGTCCCCGGCGACGTGACGGGGGACGACAAGCCCGACCTGGTGTCCGTCACCTCCGGCGGCGACCTCCAGATCCACGCCGGTGACGGCGCGGGCGGCTTCGGCGCGGCCGTCAAGGCCGGCTTCGGCTGGCAGATCTACAACGCCGTCCGCGGCTACGGGGATCTGACCGGGGACGGCCGCGCCGACCTCGTCGCCCGGGACTCCGCGGGCGGCCTGTACCTGTACGCGGGCACGGGCAAGACCGGCGCCCAGGCCTTCGCGGCCCGGGTCAAGGTCGGCGGCGGCTGGCAGATCTACAACGAGCTGGTCATGACCGGCGACATCAACAACGACGGCCGGGCCGACCTGCTGGCCCGCGACGCCGCCGGGACCATGTGGCTCTACAAGGGCACCGGCAAGAGCAGTGCGATCTTCGCCACACGCGTGAACTTCGGCGGTGGCTGGAAGCCGTACGACCTGATCGGCTGAAATCCCAGGTGGCCCGACCGGCGGGCCGCCCCCGGCGGGTCCCTCGCCCTTCCCTGTGCCCACCGCGTCCGCGCGGTGGGCACAGGTCGTCGTGCAACCCTTTGCCCCCGTCCGCCGTCTTCGCCGGTGCACCACAGGCAGGCATGACCCGGGGGGAACCCAGAACCGAGGAGAGCATGACCGAGGACAGCAGGGGCCGGGCCGCGATACGCGCCTCCGGCCGACGTCGCAAGCGAGCGCCCAAACGCCGCCGGGCCCTGGTCCTGGCCGCGTGGACGACGGCCGGGGTCCTGGCCCTCGGCGGTGCGGGCCTGGGGTACTTCTACGTGAAGTTCAACGGGAACCTGAAGAGCGTGGACCTCGACGCGGCCCTCGGGAAGGACCGGCCCGCGGACGTGGACAACGGCTCCATGGACATCCTGGTCCTCGGCTCCGACTCCCGGAGCGGGGCCAACGCCGACTACGGGCGGGACGACGGGGGGTCCGCCCGCTCCGACACCGCGATGATCGTCCACCTCTACGAGGGCCACAAGACGGCGAGCGTGATCTCCATACCCCGGGACACCCTGGTCACCCGGCCCTCCTGCGCCACCCGGGACGGTGGCACCGACCCGGGCGGCGAGCGCCGGATGTTCAACGAGTCCTTCACGGTCGGCGGGGCCGCCTGCGCGGTGAAGACCGTGGAGAAGATGTCCGGAGTGCGGATGGACCACTACCTGGAAGTGGACTTCACCGGCTTCAAGAAGATCATCGACAAGCTCGGTGGGGTGGAGATCACCACCACCAAGCCCATCAAGGACGGCGCCAGCCACCTGGACCTCGCCGCCGGCACCCACCGGCTCGACGGGGAGCAGGCCCTCGGCCTGGTCCGGACCCGCAAGAGCGTCGGCGACGGCAGCGACCTCGGCCGCATCCAGCTCCAGCAGGCCTTCATCAAGGCGCTGATCAAGCAGGTGAAGAGCATCGGGGTGTTCGACAACCCCAAGCGGCTGCTGGACCTCGCCGACACCGGCACCAAGGCCATCACCACCGACAGCCGGCTCAGCGACGTCAAGGACCTGATGGGCTTCGCCGCCGGTCTCGCCGAAATCGACTCGCAGGACCTGCACATGATCACGCTGCCGGTGGGCGCGGACGCGATCGACCCGAACCGCGTGGTCCCCCTGGAGAAGGAGTCCCGGCAGGTGTGGCAGGCGCTCCTGGCCGACCGGCCGATCCCGGCCTCCGCCACCGAGAACTCCGCCGGGGACAAGGGCACCGCGGGCTCCGTGGTCAAGGAGTAGGGGCTCCCCGGGCCCGCCGGGGCCGGAAATCGACCCCCTGCGCATGGCCAGGAATAGACGGTGCCCCCACCCCGTTGAGGGAGGCGTCCGCGAATTTTGTCAGGCGGGCCAGTCCTGGCAGACTGGTACGTCGGCCCCGGTTCACGCAGCGCGCAATTCGGCCGCATGCGACCCGGAGCCCTCCCGAAACTAGGAGACACCTTGAAGCGCGAGATCCACCCCGAGTACGTCGAGACCCAGGTCAGCTGCACCTGTGGCGCGTCGTTCACCACTCGCAGCACCCTGACCGAGGGCACCATCCGTGCCGAGGTCTGCTCCGAGTGCCACCCGTTCTACACGGGCAAGCAGAAGATCCTCGACACCGGTGGCCGCGTGGCCCGCTTCGAGGCCCGCTTCGGCAAGGGCGCGGCCAAGAAGTAACGCGACCCCGGCGCCGGTCACCGGCCGCCCCCTGTACACGCGGGGGCGGCCGGACCGGCGCCTTTGTCGTCCCGCAGCCTTCCGTCCCCATTCCCTCCCCAGGAGCCCCCCGATGTTCGAAGCGGTCGAGGAACTGGTCGGCGAGCACGCCGACCTGGAGAAGCAGCTCGCCGACCCTTCCGTCCACGCGGACCAGGCCAACGCGCGCAAGCTCAACAAGCGCTACGCCGAGCTGACCCCGATCGTGGGCACCTTCCGCTCCTGGAAGCAGACGGGCGAGGACATCGAGACGGCCCGCGAGCTGGCCGCGGACGACCCCGACTTCGCCGCCGAGGTCAAGACGCTGACCGCGCAGCGCGAGGAGCTCACCGAGAAGCTCCGGCTGCTGCTGGTCCCGCGCGACCCCAGCGACGACAAGGACGTCCTCCTGGAGATCAAGGCCGGCGCCGGCGGCGACGAGTCCGCCCTGTTCGCGGGCGACCTGCTGCGCATGTACCTGCGCTACGCGGAGCGCGTGGGCTGGAAGACCGAGATCATCGACGCCACCGAGTCCGAGCTGGGCGGCTACAAGGACGTCCAGGTCTCCGTGCGGACCAAGGGCGGCCAGGGCGCCACCGAGCCCGGCCAGGGCGTGTGGGCCCGCCTGAAGTACGAGGGCGGCGTGCACCGCGTGCAGCGCGTGCCCGCCACCGAGTCCCAGGGCCGCATCCACACCTCCGCCGCCGGCGTGCTCGTCACCCCGGAGGCCGAGGAGGTCGAGGTCGAGATCAACCCGAACGACCTCCGCATCGACGTGTACCGCTCCTCGGGCCCCGGCGGCCAGTCGGTCAACACCACCGACTCCGCCGTCCGCATCACCCACCTGCCCACCGGCGTGGTCGCCTCCTGCCAGAACGAGAAGAGCCAGCTCCAGAACAAGGAGCAGGCCATGCGCATCCTGCGGTCGCGCCTGCTGGCCGCCGCCCAGGAGGCCGCCGAGCAGGAGGCCGCCGACGCCCGCCGCAGCCAGGTGCGCACCGTCGACCGGTCCGAGAAGATCCGTACGTACAACTTCCCGGAGAACCGGATCTCGGACCACCGGGTCGGCTTCAAGTCGTACAACCTGGACCAGGTCCTCGACGGCGAGCTCGACGCGGTCATCCAGGCCTGCGTGGACGCGGACTCCGCGGCCAAGCTCGCCGCCGCGCAGTAGCGCGCCCGGCAGTACCCGGCCCGTCCGGTCCCCCCGTCCCGACCCCCCGTACGACCCCGGTGGAGGAAGCGTGAACCTGCTGCTCGCGGAGGTGGCACAGGCCACCCAGCGGCTGGCCGCCGCCGGCGTGCCCTCACCGCGCTTCGACGCCGAGGAGCTCGCTGCCTGGGTGCACGCGGTGAAACGGGGGGAGCTGCACACGGTCAAGGACGCCGACTTCGACGCCCGCTACTGGGAGGCCGTGGCCCGACGCGAGGCCCGCGAACCCCTCCAGCACATCACCGGCCGGGCCTTCTTCCGCTACCTGGAGCTCCAGGTGGGCCCCGGGGTCTTCGTGCCCCGGCCCGAGACCGAGTCCGTGGTGGACTGGGCCATACAGGCCGTCCGGGCCATGGACGTGGTCGAACCGCTCATCGTCGACCTGTGCACCGGTTCCGGGGCCATCGCCCTGGCCATGGCCCAGGAGGTCCCGCGCTCCCGCGTCCACGCGGTCGAGCTCTCCGAGGAGGCCCTGGCCTACACCCGGAAGAACGCCGAGGGCTCCCGCGTCACCGTGCACCAGGGCGACGCCCTGGCCGCCCTGCCCGAGCTGGACGGGCAGGTGGACCTGGTGATCTCCAACCCGCCGTACATCCCGCTCACCGAGTGGGAGTACGTGGCCCCCGAGGCCCGCGACCACGACCCCGAGATGGCGCTGTTCTCCGGCGAGGACGGCCTCGACACCATCCGCGGCCTGGAACGCACCGCGCACCGTCTGCTCCGCCCCGGCGGCGTCGTCGTCATCGAGCACGCCGACACCCAGGGCGGCCAGGTCCCCTGGATCTTCGCCGAGGAGCGGGGCTGGGCGGACGCCGCGGACCACCCCGACCTCAACAACCGCCCCCGCTTCGCCACGGCCCGCAAGGCCCTGCCGTGACCGGGCACCACCCCGACCAGACCACCGCGCACGAGGAGGCCCGCTGATGGCCCGGCGATACGACTGCAACGACGCCACGGACCGCAAGACGGGCCTGCGCGAAGCGGCATCCGCCGTTCGCCGCGGCGAACTGGTCGTGCTGCCCACCGACACCCTCTACGGGATCGGTGCCGACGCCTTCAGCCCGGAGGCGGTCGCCGACCTGCTCCGCGCCAAGGGCCGCGGCCGCACCATGCCCACCCCGGTGCTGATCGGCTCCCCGAACACCCTGCACGGGCTGGTCACGGACTTCTCCGAGGCCGCCTGGGAGCTCGTCGACGCCTTCTGGCCCGGCGCCCTCACGCTCGTCGCCCGGCACCAGCCCTCCCTCCAGTGGGACCTCGGCGACACCGGCGGCACCGTCGCCATCCGGATGCCCCTGCACCCGGTCGCCATCGAGCTGCTGACCGAGGTCGGCCCCATGGCCGTCTCCTCCGCCAACCTCACCGGCCACCCGGCCCCCGAGGACTGCGACGCCGCCCGCGACATGCTCGGCGACTCCGTCTCCGTCTACCTGGACGGCGGCCCCACCCCGGGCATCCAGCCCTCCTCCATCGTGGACGTCACCGGCAAGGTCCCGGTGCTGCTGCGGGAGGGCGCCCTCACGGCCGAGCAGCTGCGGGAGGTCGTACCCGACCTCGAGGTGGCTCCGTGACCCCTCAGGGGCGTGGCATAGCCGGGACGGACGCCTTCCGCATCCTCCACGTCAGCACCGGCAACGTCTGCCGCTCGCCGATCACCGAGCGGCTGCACCGCCACGCCCTCGCGGACCGCCTGGGCGACCCCCTCGGCGGCGGCCTCATCGTGGAGTCCGCCGGCACCTGGGGGCACGAGGGCGCCCCCATGGAGGCCAACGCCGCCGCCGTCCTCGCCGACTTCGGCGCCGACGCCACCGGCTTCACCGGCCGCGAGCTCCTCGACGAACACGTCATACGCGCCGACCTGGTCCTCACCGCCACCCGCGACCACCGGGCCCAGGTCATCTCCATGGGCCACTCCGCCGGGCTGCGCACCTTCACCCTGAAGGAGTTCACCCGGCTGGTCCGCGCCATAGACCCGGCGACCCTGCCGCCCCTGGACGACGGCATGGCCGAACGGGCCCGCGCCCTGGTCCGGGCCGCCGCCGCGCTCCGCGGCTGGCTCCTCGCCCCCTCCGAGGAGGCGGACGAGGTGTACGACCCCTACGGCTCCCCGATCACCCTGTTCCGCTCCATCGGCGACGAGATCAACCAGGCCCTGGAACCTGTGGTCACGGCCCTCACCGGGGTCGGCGCCCCCCGCTGACCCGACGGACGCGCGTCCGTTGTGCGCGGTACGACCGTTCCGTCCGATCCGGTGCACATGCGTGGACCGCGGCCTACAGTGGGCGTACTGCCTCCCACGGGTCGGAGCCGCGCCATGTCCCTCCTCAGCACCCCGGCCGCCCCCGCCGCGTCCGCCGCACCGGACGACGTGCTGCGCCGCCAGGACCCGGTCGTCGCCGACCTCCTCGCGGGGGAGCGGCAGCGCCAGGCGAGCGGACTCCAGCTGATCGCCGCCGAGAACTTCACCTCGCCCGCGGTCCTCGCCGCCCTCGGCTCCCCCCTCGCCAACAAGTACGCCGAGGGCTACCCCGGCGCCCGCCACCACGGCGGCTGCGAGTACGCCGACCTCGCCGAACGCCTCGCCGTCGAACGCGCCACCACCCTCTTCGGCGCCGATCACGCCAACGTCCAACCCCACTCCGGCTCCGCCGCCGTCCTCGCCGCCTACGCCGCACTGCTCCGCCCCGGGGACACCGTCCTCGCCATGGGGCTCCCCGCCGGCGGCCACCTCACCCACGGCTCCCCGGCCAACTTCTCCGGCCGCTGGTTCGAGTTCGTCCCCTACGGCGTGGACCCGGAGACCGGGCTCATCGACTACGAGCAGCTCGCCGCGCTCGCCGCCCGGCACCGGCCCAAGGCCATCGTGTGCGGATCCATCTCCTACCCCCGCCACCCCGACTACGCCGCCTTCCGCGCCGTCGCCGACGAGACCGGCGCCCACCTCATCGCCGACGCCGCCCACCCCATCGGGCTCGTCGCCGGCGGAGCCGCCCCCAGCCCGGTGCCGTACGCCGACATCGTCTGCGCCACCACCCACAAGGTGCTGCGCGGACCCCGCGGCGGCATGCTCCTGTGCCGCGGGGAGCTCGCCGAACGCGTGGACCGGGCCGTCTTCCCCTTCACCCAGAGCGGCGCCCAGATGCACACCATCGCCGCCAAGGCCGTGGCCTTCGGGGAGGCGGCCGGCCCCGCGTTCACCGCGTACGCCCATCAGGTCGTCACCAATGCGAGGGTTCTCGCCGAGGCCCTCACGGGGGAGGGGTTGCTGCTCACCACCGGCGGCACCGACACCCACCTGCTCACCGCCGACCCCGCCCCGCTCGGAGCGGACGGCCCCGTCGCCCGCGGTCGGCTCGCCGCCGCCGGCATCGTCCTCGACACCTGCGCCCTGCCCCACGAACGCCGGCGCGGCCTCCGGCTCGGCACGGCCGCCGTCACCACCCAGGGCATGGGTCCGACCGAGATGAACCGGATCGCGGAGCTCTTCGGGGCGGCCCTGCGCGGGGAACCGGGGGTGCGGACCGCGGTGGCCGAGCTGGCCGGGAGATTCCCCCCTTATCCGGCCGAGTGAGGGCAGGGCGGGCGTTCCGCAACCGCGAGCGGGCACCCGCGTGTCCATGAGGGCGGGAGCAACGCGGTTAATGTGTGGGCCTGAAACGGCCGGCGAAACATCTGGGGCAGCCCGTGCGTGAATACTTGCTGACGCTCTGCGTCACGGTCGCGGTGACCTACCTGCTCACCGGACCGGTGCGCAAGTTCGCGATCGCCGCGGGCGCGATGCCGGAGATCCGGGCGCGGGACGTGCACCGCGAACCCACCCCGCGGTTGGGCGGCATCGCCATGTTCGGCGGGCTCTGCGCCGGCCTGCTGGTGGCGGACAACCTGACGAACCTCAACACCGTCTTCGAGTTGTCCAACGAACCCCGGGCCCTGATCTCCGGGGCCGCCCTGATCTGGCTGGTCGGCGTCCTCGACGACAAGTTCGAGATCGACGCGCTCATCAAGCTCGGGGCGCAGATGATCGCCGCCGGCGTGATGGTCATGCAGGGCCTGACGGTCCTGTGGCTGCCGATCCCGGGCTTCGGCA
This sequence comes from Streptomyces sp. NPDC097619, assembly GCF_040302735.1. Classification (NCBI taxonomy): domain Bacteria; kingdom Bacillati; phylum Actinomycetota; class Actinomycetes; order Kitasatosporales; family Streptomycetaceae; genus Streptomyces; species Streptomyces sp. NPDC097619. Next base: position 8,783 of record NZ_JBEOSD010000204.1, read on the forward strand.
CGGTCTCCCTCACCCAGTGGCAGGGCAACCTGCTCACGGTGGCCCTGGTGGTCATCACGATCAACGCCGTGAACTTCGTGGACGGCCTGGACGGCCTCGCGGCCGGCATGGTCGCCATCGCCTCGACCGCGTTCTTCCTGTACGCGTACCGGCTCTGGTTCGGGTACGGGATCGAGGCCGCGGCCCCGGCCACCCTGTTCGCGGCCATCCTGATGGGCATGTGCATCGGTTTCCTGCCGCACAACATGCATCCGGCGCGGATCTTCATGGGGGACTCCGGTTCCATGCTGATCGGCCTGGTGCTGGCGGCGGGGGCGATCTCGATCACCGGCCGGGTGGACCCGGACGCCCTGGCGGTCTGGTTCGAGGGCGAGCGGAACGCCACCCACGCGATGGTGCCCGTCTTCATCCCGCTGGTGCTGCCGCTGACCATCATCGCGATCCCGATGGCGGACCTGGTGCTGGCGATCGTCCGGCGGACCTGGAAGGGGCAGTCCCCCTTCGCGGCCGACCGCGGGCACCTGCACCACCGGCTCCTGGAGATCGGGCACTCGCACAGCCGGGCCGTGTTGATCATGTACTTCTGGTCGGCGCTGATCGCCTTCGGGGCGGTGGCGTACTCCGTGCACTCGGCCTCGATGTGGATCGTGCTGGTGATCGTGGGGCTCAGTGCGGTGGGGCTGGTGCTGCTGCTGTTGCCGCGCTTCACGCCCCGTACGCCCGCCTGGGCCGAGCGCCTGGTGCCGCCGCGCTACCGGCACGCGGAACGAGCGGCAGAGGCCGCCCTGGAGGACGCCACGGCCCGGGAGGCGTCCGAGGCGCCCGTTCCCGCCGGGGTCTCCGGTGTCAACGGGGCGACCGCGGTGGGCCCCCGTTCGCGCTTCCCCGACCGGCGTAAGGCCGGCACGTCCCGCTGACGTCCCTCCGCCAAAACGGATGCCGAGCCCCTTTAGCAGACAAAAGGTCTGCGTGTCGCGCACAGACGCGCATGCTCACTCTCATGTGTGACAGCAAGCACACCTGACAGGTAAAGACCTCATCAAATAGTTTGTGATACCGTTCACTAGACCCGGCGACAGAGCCGAAGGACCGTAGTGCGACGGTCCATTGGCCCGAGGACCCAGCTCGGACCGGGCTTACGCTCGTGCCACACGAGTCCCGTGCCCCCATCACCACGCGGAGCAATTTCGTCATGCGCTCTGAAGAAGCCCGTTCTCTCCTGCACACCGTCGTGCCCACCGCTGCCGCCGGCGTCATCGCCGCGGTCGTCAGCGGGGTGGTCGCCGGTGGCAAGGGAGCCCTCGGTGCGGTCGTCGGAACGCTGATCGTCATCCTCTTCATGGGGATCGGCGTCGTGGTGCTCCAGCGCACGGCCAAGTCTCTGCCGCAGCTGTTCCAAGCCATGGGTCTGATGCTCTACACGGCTCAGCTGCTGCTGCTCTTCATCTTCGTCGCCGTGTTCCAGGACACGACGCTGTTCAACCCCCGGGCCTTCGCGGCCACTCTGGTCGCCACCACCGTCGTGTGGATGGCCGCCCAGGCGCGCGCACACATGAAGGCCAAGATCTTTTACGTGGACCCGGACTCCGCGAAGGGCGACAAGCCCGAAAACACGGGGTCTTCGTCGTGAAGGGTAGGGGCGGGATAAGTGCTCGTTCGGGATCCTGCTATCGTCCGGTGCCAACTGCGGCATCGCGGGCGCGGGCATCCGAGCTGACGCCTGCACCATTGCGAGGCTCTGTGCCTGCCAGCCGCCCCCACACCTGTAAGACAAGTCCCGTGCCGAACCGCGGCGGTCAGCCGCGCCGACACAACGAGGTTGCCGTACCTATGCGCCACGCTGAAGGAGCCCGCGGTGAGTGCTGAACAGACCCAGTTGGCCTTTGACTGGAGCTGCCGCATCCTGTCCGACAACGGCTGTGGCTTCCCCGCTCCGGGCCTCCACTCGTTCCTCTTCCAGCCGATCTTCAATGTCGGCGGGTACGAGTTCAACAAGGTGATGCTGCTCGCGCTCGTCACGACGGTCCTGGTCGTGGCGTTCTTCTGGGCCGCCTTCGGCAAGGCCAAGGTGATCCCGGGCAAGCTCCAGATGGTCGGTGAGGCGGGCTACGACTTCGTCCGCCGCGGCATCGTCTACGAGACGCTGGGCAAGAAGGAGGGCGAGAAGTACGTCCCCCTGATGGTCTCGCTGTTCTTCTTCATCTGGATCATGAACATCTGGTCCGTGATCCCGCTGGCGCAGTTCCCGGTCTCCTCGATCATCGCGTTCCCGCTGGTCCTGGCTCTGATCGTGTACGTGGTCTGGGTCTCCCTGACCTTCAAGAAGCACGGCTTCGTCGGCTTCTTCAAGAACGTCACCGGTTACGACAAGTCCCTCGGCGCGGTGCTCCCGCTGGTCATGGTCATCGAGTTCTTCTCGAACCTGATCGTCCGGCCCTTCACCCACGCGGTCCGACTGTTCGCGAACATGTTCGCCGGTCACCTGATGCTGGTCATGTTCACCGTGGCCTCCTGGTACCTGCTGAACAGCTGGATGATCCCGGCCGCCGGCATCTCCTTCGTCATGACCATCGTCATGATCCTCTTTGAGCTTTTCGTGCAGGCGGTCCAGGCGTACGTGTTCGTGCTCCTTGCCTGCTCCTACATTCAGGGCGCTCTCGCCGAGCACCACTGAGCTGAACCCGCCCCGCAAACCCCCAGTCGTCCGGTGGCCAACCCCCACCGGTTCGTGAAAGAGAAGGAAGAACCGGCATGTCCGCTCTCCAGAACCTTGCTGCTGTCTCCGGCTCCCTCGGCTCCATCGGCTACGGCCTCGCGGCCATCGGCCCCGGCGTCGGCGTCGGCATCATCTTCGGTAACGGCACCCAGGCCCTGGCCCGTCAGCCCGAGGCCGCCGGCCTGATCCGCGCCAACCAGATCCTCGGCTTCGCCTTCTGTGAGGCGCTCGCCCTCATCGGCATCGTTATGCCGTTCGTGTTCGGTAAGTAATCACCTTCTTACCGACGCATTCGACGAAAGGCACTGATGTGATCGCCAACCTGGTTCAGCTGGCGGCCGGGGAAGAGCAGAACCCGCTGCTCCCCCCGGGTCCCGAGCTGCTCGTCGGCACCATCGCCTTCGCCATCGTCTTCTTCTTCTTCTGGAAGAAGCTCCTCCCGAACATCAACAAGGTTCTGGACGAGCGCCGTGAGGCGATCGAGGGTGGCATCGAGAAGGCCGAAGCGGCTCAGACCGAGGCCCAGAGCGTGCTGGAGCAGTACAAGGCCCAGCTCGCCGAGGCCCGTCACGAGGCCGCGCGCCTGCGCCAGGAGGCGCTGGAGCAGGGCACTGCGCTCAAGGAAGAGCTGCGCGCAGAGGGCCAGCGGCAGCGCGAGGAGATCGTCGCTGCCGGCCACGCCCAGATCGAGGCCGACCGCAAGGCCGCCTCTCAGGCGCTGCGTCAGGACGTGGGCAAGCTCGCCACCGACCTGGCCGGCAAGCTCGTCGGCGAGTCCCTTGAGGACCACGCCCGGCAGAGCCGCACCATCGACCGCTTCCTCGACGAGCTCGAGGAGAAGGCCGAGGCCGCGCGATGAACGGAGCGAGCCGCGAGGCTCTGGCCGCCGCGCGCGAGCGCCTCGACGCGCTGACGGACAACACGTCCGTCGACGCGGCGAAGCTCGCCGGTGAGCTGGCTGCCGTCACCGCGCTCCTCGACCGCGAGGTGTCGCGGGGGCGGGGGGTGGCGGACCCGGCGCCGGGCGGGGTGGGCCAGGGCGAGGTGGGCCGGCGCCCGGGCGGGGGTGAGGTGGGCGGGGGGGCCCGCGTCCGGGGGGGGGGGCTGGGG
>NZ_JBEOSD010000205.1:0-12527 GCF_040302735.1 Streptomyces sp. NPDC097619
AGATGTTTTTGTGGTTCTACTTGTTCTGTAATTGAAGAGGTCGACGTGGGGGGGGGGGGGGCGGGGGGCGGCGCGCCCGCCGGCCCCCCCCGCCGGTCCGGCCGCTCGACTTACCAGCGGTAGTGGTTGGTGCGGAAGATCCGCCCGAACCGGTTGATGAAGTCGACGTGCACGTGGGTGCCCGAACCGCACGGACCCCGGTAGCGGCACCGGCCTCCGGTCCGCGCGACGTCCTTCGCCTTCTTGATCGCTGCTGCCCTGCTGGAGAAGCGCGTGGGGTGCCACCAGTTGGTGACGTTGGGCTTCTTGGGGATGTAACGGGCGCAGTTGTGGACGAGGGCCGTCTGGCCGTCCACGGCGACGAAGAAGGTGTGGGTGCCGCCGACGGTCAGGTTGTAGACCGTGCGCTCGGCCCGCGCACGGCTGACGGAGGTGACCGTCGGGAGCGTGCCCTGCGGGTTCATCAGGCGGGCGCCCGTGGTCAGATCGCCTGCGTCCACCCAGCCGCGACCCTGGGTGAAGAACGGGTGGCCCGTAGTGGCCGTGACGGGTTCGGCGGTGCCGTTGCCGTCTGCGTCGACCGAGAGCGTCACCAGGTCCTTGATGCCTCGGCCGACGATGACGTCGGTGACCGGGGAGACCTTGAACTCGCCCGTCTGCTCGTCGATTGCCTGTACGCGGTCGCCGACCACGATGTCGCTGATCGGTTTGCTGCTTCCGTCGGCCAGGACGACCGGCGTGTCCGGGAGGAACGAGTTCACCCGGCAGGAGCGTCCGACCGCCCGGGCGGCGCGGATGGCGCGGTAGCCGCGGTAGGCGCGGTAGCCCCACGCCGCGGCGCCGAGGCCGGGCACGAAGCCCACGGCCGTGAGGGCGATGTCCCACTTGTTCCGCCAGGCCCACCGCTTGGCCTTACGGAACATCTTCTTCCAACCCCATTTGCCGTCGAGGTCGTAGCAATTGACCGGGTCGGCCGTGCAGTACTCGTAGGCGTTGGCGTTGCCGCCCTGGACCGGGTCGACGCTCAGGAAGCGGCCGGTCGCCGGGTTGTACAGGCGTACGCCCATCAGGGTGAAGCCGGCGGGGGTCTCGCTGGAGCGCTGCTTGCCGCCGAGCCACCCGTAGCGGACGGCCTGCTGCGGGTCGCGCGGGTTGCCGTACTCGTCGGTGTCCAGGACCACCGGCGCCTCGCCCGCGTTCAGCGGGAGCTGGAGCGCCACGTCGCCGTGGATGTCGGTGAACTGGAGCACGGTGTCGCCGGCGGCGCCGGTGACGGCGCCGAGGCTCCCGGAGAGGGAGTCGACGTTGCGGGTCAGCGCGCCGGTGGCGGTGTTCTCGACGACCCAGCGGGGGTTGTCGCCGGCGCCGTCGTAGTGGTTGAGCTTGCTCTCGGCGGGTGACCAGGTCCCGCCGCTGTTGCTCTCCACCGTCCAGGAGCGGAAGCGCAGGGCGGCGTCCAGCTTCCAGGTCTGGCGCTTGGTGCCCGACGTCTGCTGGTAGGCGAGGTCGTTGGCGTAGTAGCCGACGCTCACGCCTCCCGGCAGGGCGGTGGTGCGGCCGAAGGCGTCGTAGGCGTATCCGGCGTCGACGATGCGGTCGGCGCTGTCGAAGGCCGACGTGCGGGTCGTGCCGCCGGTGGAGGTGCACTCCCCGCCGGGCGCCGCTACTGCGCTGGTCAGCGAGGTGCGGTTGGCGCGCGCGTCGAAGCCGTAGGTGCGGCGCGTGCAGACCGTCTCGACGGTGTCGTCGACCGTGGTCAGGCGTCCCGTCCGGTCGTAGCCGTAGCTCTGGTCGGACCAGCCGGCGTGCCCGGTGGTCTGGCCGTGGACGGACTCGGTGACCGCGTCGGACATCACCACGGTGCCGTCGCTGTCACGCGTGTACGTGCGCAGCACGGCCGAGCCGGTGGGGTCCTCGGTCTGGGAGAGCGTGTAGCCACCGGGCAGTCGTTCCTTGGAGACGCTGCCGTCGGCGTCGTACGTGGCCTCGAATGCGCCGGCCACGGAGTCGGTGGTCCTGGTCGCCAGGCCGCGGGGCTCGACGTTGTGGTCGTAGGTGTAGGTGACCGTGGACGGCACCGTGTCGGAGACCTTGACGGGCCGGTCGAGGAGGTCGTACTCGGTGCGCGTGGTGCCGCCGTCGGCGTCCGTGTAGGAGACCAGGCGGCCCAGCTTGTCGAAGGCGCGGGTGATCGTGCCGCCGGTGGGCGAGACGGTCTTCAGCTCCTCGCCGGTCGCCGCGTCGTACTCGGTGGTGGTCTCGGGGACCGCTTGGCCGAGGCCGCCGGTGACTTTCACCGTGACCGGACGCCCTGCGGCGTCGTAGGACGTGGTGGTGGTCCGGGTGACGCCGTTGGCGGTCTCGGTGCCGGTGGCTGCGCTGCCGTACCAGTCGTACTCGGTGGTGGTGGTCGGCAGCTGCGCCGGGTGGGATCCGCCGCCGGTGATCGCGCCGCCGGGTCCGACGGAGCAGATCAGGTCGGCCCATTCGGGACGGCCCTGGCAGGCGCCGGTGCCGGTGGCCGACCAGTACGCGGTCACGACCGTGCCGGCGTCGGCGCCCGTGGCCGCGGCGTTGGACCTCTTGGTCACGCGGCCTTGGGCGTCGTACTCGGTCGTCGTGGTGAGGGCGAGGCCCCCCGGGTCCTGGATCGCCTTGGTCGGCAGGCCCTTGGCCCAGTCGAAGACCGTCTGCGTCACGCGGGTCTCACCGAGCACGCCGGGGTGCTCGCGGACCTCCGCGCCCGAGGTGACCCGGGTGACCTGGTCCTTGGAGGCGGCTGTTCCGTCGGTGGGACGCCCGGCGTCGTACTCGTTGACCTTCCGGCTGCGGGCCGTCACCGAAGTGCCGGCCGAGACCAGCGTGGTGGCGCCGGACTTCAGGTCGGAGGTCAGGTCGACGCGCCGCAGGGGGCCGAGCTCCTCCAGCTCCCGCGTGCCCCCGGGGTTGTAGAGGGAGGTGGTGGCGAGCAGGTCGGCCTGCTCGGCGGACGGCAGCAGCTGGATGCCCAGCTCGGCCTGCGCCGCCCGGTCGGCGGCGGTGATGCCGAGCGCGAGGGCACGGTTGGCTGCCGACAGCTCGCGTACGGTGTTGCCGTAGCGGTCGTATTCGGTGGTGGAGGTGTGCCCGCCGGGGGTGACCTCGTTGACCGCCCGACCCGAGGTCCCCAGGTAGCTGACGGCGGCCCGGCCGTAGGCGGAGCCGGCGAGGGCGGTGCCGTCGTGCGAGGCGGGAACGGCGTCCGCGGGGAAGACCGCGGTGGCGTCGGTCGGGGCGTCGGTCTGGCCCCAGGCCTTCACGTCTGCAGCGCCCATGCGGTACGGGGCGCTGGTGCCGGTCAGCGGCACGTCGTAGACGATGCTGATGGCGGCTTCGCCCTCGACGACATCGGTCGTCCCCTGCTTCAGGCCGGGGCGGGACGCCTTGAGGAGCATGCCCTCCCCTGCCGCGGAGCCTGTTCCGGCCTTGCCGTAGGTGAAGGTCCACGGCAGCCGCCCGGGCGGGGTGAGCGTGGTGACGCGTCCGGCGGAGTCGTAGTCGTACTGGACCTTCAGTGCCGGGGTGATCTGCGGGTTCCACGACTGGCGCAGTCGGCCGGAGGTGTCGTAGAGGTAGCTCTGGACCGGCCGCGAAGTGGCTGCCGCTGCACCGGGGGCGGTGGACCAGAGGCGGATCTCCTTGACCTGGTCCGTGAAGTCGCCGAAGGCGGAGGCCGTGGCGGTGGTGGCCGTCGCGTAGACGAACTCCAGCGCGCGGCAGCCCTTGGTCGCCGGGGTGGCGGTGCAGACCGCCGGGCCGGCCGCCGAGGTCGGGGCGATGATCCGCCGGGGGCGGGCCAGCTTGTTGCCGTTCACCGTCACGGTCTCCGAGACCACGGTGGTCGTCGACGCGGCCAGGCCGTCCAGCAGGGCGCTGGAGACCTGCCAGGTCGGCGCGGCGGCGTCCGGCTTGGTGAAGGTGGTCACCTCGCCGTCGGTGTCGGAGAGGGTGAAGGAGCCTGTTGTACTGCCGGTGAGGGTCAGGTCCTCGGAGCCGGGCTCGGGGATCCAGCCGTTCTTAGCGGCGTTGGCGGTGAAGTGGGTTTCCTCGTTCTCCGCGCTCACCACGACGACCGCGGTATCCGAGATGCGGCGGATGTGGCTGTAGTCGGAGTCGGTGGCCTCGGCGACCGTGCCGGAGACCCACTCCTTGCCGAAGATCGGCGCCTGGCCGGCCTGCTTCTCCGCGGCCTGCGGGGTGCGGGAGGTGGCGGTGCGGCTTACCGAGAGGTCGAAGTGCTGCGCCTCGGTGGCGGAGAGGCTGTAGTCGCCGGTCAGAAGGTTGACCGAGCCGGGGCCGACCTCCTGCGTCGCCGCGCCGGAGGCGTTGCGGTCGACGACGACCGACAGCGGCTGGGTGGCGCCGGTGGCGAGGTTGGGACCGGTGAAGTCGGCCTTGACCTGGACCGTTCCGTCGGGGTCGACGGTGTCGGTGGTGTTCCAGACGAGCGGGGTGTTCTGGCCCCCGGTCAGCGGGACGGGCCATGAGGTGAGCGGCGTGCCGCTGGAGGTCACGTGCCCGGCCGGGATCTGCACCCAGGCGTCTGCCTCGGAGCGGCGCCAGGAGAAGGAGACGCTGTTGTACCTGCCCCCGTCCGCCTCCGCAACCAGGGCGAGGCGGCGGGCGGTGCGCTCACCCGCGGCAGGCTGGACGAAGCCGCCCGGTCCGGCGTGGAAGGTGTAGTCGATCGCCTCGGACTTGTTGTCCGCCTTGTCGACCGTGCGGACCTGGAGGGTGTGGGTGCCGTCCTTCGGCGGGGCGATGGAGATCGCCTTCGCGCCTGCGGCGCCACCGGTCGGGACCTTGGTCCAGGTCAGACCGTCGAGAGACCATTCGAGCCAGTTGTGGTCGGCGGCGGGCGGCGTCACGTTGAACGTGCCCGCCTGGCCCGCGCCCTTGACCCAAGCGTTCGCCGGGTAGTCCGTGGACGTGATGCCGGTGGGGGCGGAGGGGGCGGTGGTGTCGACCGTGAAGGTCTTCTCCGCCGACCAGCCCAGGTTGTAATGCGTACCGTCGTAAGGGGACGTACGGAAGCGGTACGTCTTGCCGTTGGTGAGCACCCCGGCGGGGACCTTGACGGAGGCCGGCTGCCCGGAAGGCACGAAGGCCGAGCGCAGTACGTCTCCGACCTGGGCGTTGGTGGCGTTGTCGAAGATCTGGAACGCGCCCTGGACCTTGTCGCCGTTCACGTCGATGAACGTGTCGCGCAGGGTGGGGGTGAGGGTGTTGACGACGTAGGCGCCGCCGTAGGAGAAGAAGGGCGAGCCCGCTTCCTGCTTCGTACCCGTGCGCGGCCGGTAGTTGTACGTGACCGTCAGCTTGGGGGGGTTCGATGCGGCGTTCGCGGAGTTGACCCGCTTCCACTGCTTCGCGTTCAGCTCGTCGGTGGCCCGCAGGCCCATGCCCGAGTGACCCCATTTGTTGTTGGCCCAGTGCTGGACGAGGTCCTTGACATCCGCGGTGATCCAGCCGTCAGGGGCGGAAGTGCAGGACGTGTTGCCCTTGGTCTGGGTCGAGGTGGCCATCTTGGTCACCATCGAGGGCTGGTTCGTCCACCGGGATGAGGTGGAGGCGTTGTTCGCCGTCCACACCTCCCAAGACTGGCCGGTGCACTCGGGGGCGTTCCCGGAGTGGAAGTTCCACAGGGACAGAGTCGCGCTGGAGACCATGGCGTCGGCGACCGGCGCGGTGTTCCAGGTGATGAAGGAGCGGGCGGTGCGCCAGGTGCCGTCGCCGTTCTTGGTGCCGGGGTTGCCGAGGTCGAGTTCGGTGTCTGCCGACCAGTCGACGGTCTCGCCCTGCTGGACGTAGGTGTCGAAGATGCTGCTCAGGCTGGAGGTCGAGGGGTCGACCGTCACCGGGTACTTCGTCTTCGGGTCCGCCAGGAACTCCGCGTCCGGCGTGATGACCAGGTCCACCCCGCCCTTGGTCTTGACGACCTTCATGGCCACGCGCGAGCGGTTGGTGTGCTCGCCGGAGGCCGGGTCCACCGTGGCGTCCCACATCACAGGCGCCGGCATCGTGGCGGTCTTCTTGGACTTCTTGTCCGTGAACAGGACGCTGCCGTCGGGCTGCGCGGTGACCTTCAGACCCTTGGTCTTCAGCGGCAATGTGTACGAGAACCCGGCCGCAGGCTGCGACTTGACCTCGACAAACTGCTCGAACCCGGTACGGGTGGCCTCCACGACCACGTCGGCGCCAGGCACGGCGTTGGCGTAGGTGGCGCGGGTGCCGTCGAGGGCCGGCTTCGGCAGGCCGCCGCGCCACTGGAGCGTGATCTGCTCGTCGCCCTGGCCCAGGGTCACCAGGTCGGTGGCCGGCGCGGCCTGAGCCGCCTTCAGGGAGGCGGCCCTCGCGCCGGACCTGCCCGCGAGGCGCAGGCCGCGGGGGTGGGCCTTGGATGCCACGGAGCCGTTGGGCTGGGCGGTGAGGGCGACGTCGACGTTGCGCCACTCGCCGGTCACGGTGTCGCGGAAGCGGATCGGACCGGCCGCGATCTCGGACGTCAGGGAACCGTCCTTGTTCACCCAGGTCGTGGACGTCTCCGTACGCTCGGAGAGCGCCTCGACTCGCTTGCCCGACAGCCGCGCCGCGACGCGTGCGGACGGGATGTCCGCCGCCGCCGTGACGCTGGGCTTCCCGGCCTTGGCGGCCGCGGCGGCCCGGGCCTTGGTCTCCGCCGCAACAGCGGCACTCGTTCCGTCCATCAGCGAGACGCCGAGGGCCAGGACGAGTCCGCCGGCGATGTAGGCCAGACTCCTCCCGTTCCAAGGTCGTCCGCGCTCTTCTGGAGCGGGTATGTGGAACTGCATGTGTCCCCGTTTCGTGTGCGTACTGCGTCAGTTCGCGCCCGATGGTGGTGCGCAACGGTGAACGTAACGGAGACTAAAAGCCTCAAACGATGACCAAGATTGCAATGCGGAGCAGTGAGTTTCGACCGGTTCCATGATCCCTGTCACAATCCCGGGTGTGTCGCGGCAGACGCCGCGCGGGGCTGCGGGCGTGTCCGACCGGGAACTCCGACTCTCAGTTCTTCCTCTTCAGCCGTACAGCCCTGCGGGCGCGCGGCGGGTCTCCACTTCGCAACACACCCGGCGCTCCGGGCCGACGCTCCCTCTGCCGCATCCCGTGCGCTCGCCCCCTCCTCACCACGAAATGGGCGCAAAAGCCAGTCAGGGCGGGCGTGGTCGTCATCGAGGCTCGATACATCACGGGACGAAGAGTTCATGAACCCACCCTGCCGACGACATTCCGTGACGCTGGAAGCGGACCGGATGCCGGTAGACCCCGCCCCGGCCAATGCCCGATCCGCGCTCACCTCCGCGACCGGCTCGGGCCGCACCAACACCGCGTCGAGGACGTCACGGCCGCGCCACGACGCGGTGAACCGCACCCCTTCCTACGGGTGCCCGCCTCGGCGGCCACCAGGTGCTCGCTCACCTGTCGGGGCTGCTCCGGCCGCAGCGGGACGGTCCGGCCCACCGGATGCAGGCGGCCGTCCGCGTCGAGGCGGCCCAGGATGAGTACCTGCGGCCGGGTGAGGGTGCCGGTGACGGCGCCCACCACCGCCTCCGTACTGTCCCTCCGGTGCACCTTCGTCCACCCCCGGAACCCCGGCAGGTAGCGGGTCTCCATGCCCTTGACCACCAGGCCCTCAACGCCGGACACGTCCGTCCACGTCTCCAACCACTCCCGCGCCTTGCCCGGGTCGGTGGTCATCGGACACAACGTCCACAGAGCCGTCAGCCCGCGCGCCGCGAACAGGGTCTCGATCCGGCGTCGGCGCTCCGGGTACGGGAGGTCCATCACCTCCCGGCCGTCCTGCTGCAGCACGTCGAAGACCACGAAGAACGCGGGCAGCGACACGGCGAGGTCGGCGGCGGTCCGGCGGGACGCCGCCCGCCGCTGCAACCCCTCGAAGGACAACCGCTCCGCCACCGTGTCCCACACCAGCAGCTCACCGTCCAGCACCAGCCCGGCCGGGAGCTGGTCTGCTGCGGCGATCAGGTCGGGGAAGCGGTCTTGGATCAGGGCGCCGCGGCGGGTCTGGAGCAGCACGGGCCCGCCCGGCCGGGACGGGGTGAACAGGATTGCCCGGTGGCCGTCGAACTTCTGCTCAAAAGCCAGACCTCCCCGAAGGGTGGCGGGGCCGGGCATGGACTCCGCGGCCTGCGCCAACATCGGGACCACCGGGGGAACCAGCACCACCACCGCCACCTCCCTTCGACCAGCCGCCTACCCGCGTCCGGGCCCGATCCTCCCGGCGGCCCCGGCCGAGCGCAGCCGGGCCGGGGCCGGACGGGACGCGGTTGGGCGGTGGGGGTGGTCAGGCGGTGAAGGTGTAGGTGAAGAGGTCGGTGGTGCACGTCAGCTTGAGGAGCCTTGCGAGCTGTGGGGGTACGGGGCCGGCGATGACGATGTGGGTGCGGTGCGCGAGGAGGGTGTGGAGGAGGGAGGAGCAGGCGAATGTCACCCGGGACACGTCGACCACCATCGCGACGGTTCCCGCCGCCCGGACCTGGTGGAGGGCGGGTTCGGCGTCCATGTCGAACTCTCCCGACAAGAACACCCACAGCGCTTCGGGAGGGCCGGGCCTGTACTCCACCACCGCCCGGCCGCGACCGGAGGTGTGTACACCGACGGAAGGGAACGCCGGTTTCGGGGTAGCGCGATTCATGGCTGCCGTCCCGGTAGAAGAAAGGCCCTCCCCTCCCCGCGAGCGGGAAGGAAGTACGCGACCCCTACGTCGGCCACGCGAATCGAGGAGGTCCGTACCGGAAGCACCCCACCACGCGTCGGGGGGATGCGGCAGCGCGGGTCACACCAACGGCTACCACCGAGCCTACCCCTCAAAACGAACACCCGACCCGCCCCTTACAGGCCGGCAGAAGGTACACACGCCACCCACCAGGGCGCGAGAACGGAAGGGCGGTGGGCAGTGGTGGCAGGGGCGCGCACGGCGCTGCTCCGACGCACCACAGGTGCACAGCGGGGGCGGTGCGCGGCGCTGCTCCGGCTCCTCGGCGGCCCGGTGGTGTAGACGTGCACGTCTACACCACCAGAGCGCGAGGGGGGTGGGGCGGCCCGGTGGTACTGCCCCCCAGAGCGAAGTGGGGCACCGGGCCTGACCACGCGCACCCATGTCGGCGCGGGCTACGCCGACCCTAGACCAGCCCCGCGTACTCCCTTGCCGCGCGCAGCTCGGTGCAGCGGATCCCGCCTGCCGGGTGGCGGGTCAGGGCGGGTGCGGTGGCGGTCCCGTGAGGGGGCAGGCGCCGGCTTCGGTGATCCCGCCGCAGTCCTGTGCCCGGCACGGGCAGCCCTCCTGCGGGGCCGGTACGGCCTCGGCGTGCTCGGCCCGGCCGGCTTCACCCCGCAGGCCCGCCCGCCACCGCAGGGCCACCCACACCCGGCCCCGGCGGACTTCGGACCGGGCGGTGAGGGTGGCACCACCGCGGACTGCCACGGCTGGCTCCCCGGGCACGGACAGGCGCAGGATGCCGCGCCCCTGACGGCTGCTCGGCCGCCGTGGTGAGGGGGTCGGCGTCGGCTTCGACCACCCACCCGCCCACGGTGTCCTCGGCGTCCGCCGCCTCCGCGAACCGGCACTCCGGGGCGTCCAGCCGGATCGTGCGGGTACCGCCACCGGCGGCCGTGCGGAGCAGGAGCGTGCCATGCTCCGGGACGTGCGGGACGGTGATCTTGCCGTGGGCGAGGAGCCAGGCCGTCACCTGGTCGAGGTCGAGGAGCGGAGAGACGGCCGTACCGCCCACCGGCGCCGGGAAGTCGCCGTGCCCGGCGCCGCCACACGGCCACGGCGGCCCGGCCCACCCGGGCAATCCGGGCCACCGACGCGAACGTCACCGTGGCACCCTCCACCAGCTCACGCCCGGCCAGCAGGGAGCAGCGGCCGGGGCCAAGGGTGCGCAGAGCCGTCCAATCCACCCCGGGGTGCAGCACCGGCAGCAGGGCCACGTCGTGCGCCCGGTAATGGGGGCACTTCGACGGCCCCGCCGCGGGCCCGCCTGCAATCGACCCGGGCTGCGTGGTCGAGGTCGGTCCCGGGTGGACGGGGCGTGAATCTGCCGTCTCGGGTCAGTGGGGGTACATCGGCCCGCTACTACAACTAGGCTTTTCTCACGTGTAGTTGTCATCCAGGAGCACTATGACCACGACGGCTTCCCCTTCGGGTGAGAGCGCCGAGAACCCTTCTGCCTCACCGGCTCAGAGCCTTCTGCCCGCTCCGGCACCGCCCTTGGCCCCGTCTCCTGCGCTGTCGAGTCCGGATCTTGCGAAAGCGATCAACAAAGAGGCCGCGATGCAGCTCGGCGGGTGGTTCGCCGGGTCGATTCTCTTCGCGCTCATGCCGACGTTCATCAAAGTACTCGCGGACCGTCAAACCACCGGGTTCGTTCAGCCCGAGTGGTGGGATCTCGTCAGCCAGGCACAGCTCTACATGGTGTGTATCGGGATCACCATCCAAGCGGCGATCCAAGCCCTTCAGGAGATGCGGAAGAAGGGGTCGGCTCAGCTCGCGATCCTCTGCCTGGTCAACTTGATCCTCATGTTCATCGCGACGATCCTGGCCGCCACCGCGGACGGACCCGACGCGGTCAAACCCATGGTCGGTCAGCAGTCGGGACTCCTCTTCCTGGGCGCCATGCTGGCCGCGGGCGCTACCACGTGGATCTGCTCGAAGGAGGCGGCACGTCGTGATCTCTGACCTGCTGGTGGACAGCATCCCCGCTCTCCTGGGCGGCTTCGCCGCCTTCATCGCGACCAGGGCGGGGGCGCGCACCATCGCGTGGATCGGACGCAAGTTCCATCGCGCCGGTCCCGCCCCGATCACCGGCATCCCTGCCCCGGGGGCCATCCGATCCGCTGAACGGGGAGGAGGCGAGGCCGATTCATCGGTCGCTGAGGGATGTCAGGGCCCCGCAGCCTCCCTGTGGCAGTTCACGGGATCTGTCCACGCCGGACCCGGCAGTGTCGCCACCGGCCGTAACGTCACCGGCCCTATCGTCACCGGTGACGACACCGCCACCGATTCCGCAAACGAGCAGGAAGACCGCAACTCGGGCTGAAGGTTCGAGGGCCGGTCAGCACCATGTGGTGACCGACCCTTCCGCGTTCCGCGCTGCCTGCGGCTACAGGCGCGGCGGTTCATCAACCGCACCGACCGCGTCGTTCATGATGAACACGCCGGTGATCAGGGCGGCCAGCCACACGGCGGCGTAAGCGGCCGTGCCCAGGCGGCCGCCCTCCTCTCACGCACCCGTCGCAGCGGCATAGGTGACCTGGACGGTAGGCACGTACACCCGCAGCACACCGACCCCCGGGGCCGGTACGGCTTCTCCACCGCAACGAACTCCACGGCCGCCGAAGGTGGACTCGCGCCGAGATCATCGCCCGCCGTGACAGCGAAGACGAACACACCATCCCTTCCACGGACGTGGTGGCGGCCCTCGCCATCGAAATCGCCGCCGGACACACCCCCACCTCGGCCGAACCGACCGAGCGGGACGATCGGATCCGCCAACAAGGGGTGCCTCCCGCACGACCCACAGCACCGCCCACACCCGCGGTGCCAGCACCTGGGGAGGCCGCAAGGGTTTCCCCCTTGATCAGATGTTTGCCGGGTTCTGGAAGTTGGTATCGCTCGCGAAAGGGGGGTCTCGTGAGCTCTGATGAAGTGACCGAATCCGCAGATGTCGGCGAGGATACAGTCGGGCAGAACGGTCGACGCGGTGGACGCGTATCAACGTGGGTGAGTGAACACACTCCGCTCGCCATCGCCTTGACAGGACTGCTTTCGGCAGTCTTCGCCTTGCTCGCCGCCAATCCAGCTGTACTGGTTGCTTTGAAAATTGTAGATGCGAAGCCGGCGTCCCTTTCCAAGGTCACGGCGCAGATCGAAACACACCCCAAGATCGGAGCCGCCAGCAGCGCCGACCTCTCCGGAACTTTCGAAGGAGACCTACAGGGGCGATCCTTGTGGGGGTTCATCAAAAATATTGATGACGGCACCATGTGGCCGTCCTATAACCCTTGCTCAATCAACATCGCAGAGAAAGAGTGGCACTGTCATGTAACGCCGCTTCCCGGAACATCTGAATTCCAAATCCATTTGGTTGACTCTCGCGCCGTCAATGAAATCCTGCAGTGGGTCATGAAGGAAAAGTCCGATGAGGCCCCAGCCTTGACGGGGAAAATGGAGGGATCCGAAAAGCTGGACGGCAGCACCATCGTCCGATAGCTCTTCGGCAGCGACCGGCGGGGCGCTGTGGCTGGTCCGGAAGGGTACCGGCGCCCGGCCGGGCTTGGCGGGGATCCGGCACGGGCCGTCGCCCCCGGTGCCGAGAAGCCAACCCGAACACGAGCGAAATACCGGCCCTAGGCAGTGTCTTCAAAGGGTCCTGATGGGGAATCATGCGTCGCATGGTGCGTCGTCATGAGCTGTCGGATCTTGAGTGGGAAGCGTTGTCCGT
>NZ_JBEOSD010000206.1:0-12481 GCF_040302735.1 Streptomyces sp. NPDC097619
CTCGGCGTGGCCGTGCCCGCCGCAGGGCCCGCAGCCGCCGCCCTGGGAGCCGCAGCCCCCGGCGGAGGCGCCGGCCTCCGGCGCGGCGGAGGCGTGCGAGCCGCAGCCGCCCCCGGTCGGGGCGGCGGCCGCCACGGCGTCGGCGCGGTGGCGCGGCAGGGTCGTGGTGCCCTGGCCCTCCACCTCGAAGCCGGCGTCGGCGATCATGTCCAGGTCGGCCTGACCGGCCTGGCCCTCACTGGTGAGGTAGTCGCCGAGGAAGATCGAGTTGGCCAGGTGCAGGGCCAGCGGCTGGAGGGTGCGCAGGTGCACCTCGCGGCCGCCCGCGAGGCGGACCTCGACGTCGGGGCAGACGAAGCGGACCATCGCCAGGATGCGGAGGGCCCGCTGCGGGGTGAGGTTCCACTCCTTGGCGAGCGGGGTGCCCTCGAAGGGGATCAGGAAGTTGACCGGCACCGAGTCCGGGTCCAGCTCGCGCAGCGAGAACACCACGTCGACGAGGTCCTCGTCGCTCTCGCCCATGCCCGCGATGAGACCGGAGCAGGCCGACAGGCCGGCGGCGTGCGCCTTCTGCACGGTGTCCACGCGGTCCGCGTAGGTGTGCGTCTTGGTGATCGCCCCGTAGGTGGCCTCGGAGGTGTTGAGATTGTGGTTGTAGGCGTCGGCCCCGGCCTCGCGGAGGCGCTCGGCCTGGCCGTCGGAGAGCAGCCCGAGGCAGGCGCAGACCTCGACCTCCTCGTTGGACTCCTTGATGGCGGCGATGGTCTTGGAGACCCGCTCCACGTCCCGGTCCGTCGGACCGCGACCGCTGGCCACCAGGCAGACCCGCTTGGCGCCGCCCGCGACACCCGCGGCGGCGGCCTCGGTGGCCTCCTCCGGCTTCAGCCAGGTGTACTTGAGGATCTCGGCCTTGGAGCCCAGCCGTTGGGAGCAGTACGAGCAGTCCTCCGGGCAGAGCCCGGACTTCAGGTTGACGAGGTAGTTCAGCTTGACCCGGCGCCCGAACCACTGGCGGCGCACCTTGCCGGCCGCGGCCACCACGTCGAGCAGGTCGTCGTCGGAGGTCGCCAGCACGGCGAGCGCCTCTTCGCGGGTCGGCAGCTCACGCCGGAGCCCCTTGTCCACCAGGGTGTTCAGCAGGTCCATGGGCCTGATCCTGACCTACGGCACCGCCCCCGGCCAAGGAGAGAAGCTACAACTTCGTCTGATCGCGGTGTGTGCATCGCCACACCACCCGGCGCAAGGCCGAAGGCTAGGGTCTGTGGACAGCCGACAAATCGCGAGGACCCCGCCGATGCCCGAGGACGCCACCCCGCACCTGCCCGCCGCAGCCCGCCCCGAGCCGGGCCGCCGGGACGTGTTCGCCTGGATCGACGAGGCCGAGGCGGCCCGGGAGCGGGCCGGACTGGTGCGGACGCTGCGCCCCCGCCCGGCGGTCTCCTCCCTGCTGGACCTGGCGGGCAACGACTACCTGGGTCTGTCCGGCCACCCCGCGGTGACGGCCGCCGCGGCCGAGGCGGCCCGGGTCTGGGGCGCCGGGGCCACCGGCTCCCGGCTGGTCACCGGCACCACCGAACTGCACACGGAGCTGGAGCGCGAACTCGCCGCGTTCTGCGGCTTCGAGGCCGCGCTGGTGCTGTCCTCGGGGTACGCCGCCAACCTGGCCGCCGTGACCGCGCTGAGCGGACGCGGGGCCCTGGTGGTCTCGGACGCCGCGAACCACGCCTCGATCGTGGACGGCTGCCGTCTGTCGCGGGCCGAGACGGCCGTGGTGCCGCACTCCGACCCGGCGGCCGTGGCCAAGACCCTGGAGGCCCACGCGGTGCGCGAGGGCGGTCGGGCGCTGGTCGTGACGGACTCGGTGTTCTCCGTGGACGGGGACGCGGCCCCGCTGGCCGGGTACGCGGCGGCCTGCCGGGAGTACGGGGCGGCCCTGCTCGTGGACGACGCCCACGGGCTCGGGGTGCTGGGCGAGGGCGGGCGCGGGGCGCTCGCGGCGGCCGGGCTCGCCGGGGACCCGGACGTGGTGGCCACGGTGACCCTCTCCAAGGCGCTGGGCAGCCAGGGCGGGGCGGTCCTCGGGCCGGCCCGGGTGATCCACCACCTGGTCAACACCGCGCGGACCTTCATCTTCGACACCGGTCTGGCGCCCGCGGCCACCGGCGCGGCCCTCGGCGCGCTGCGGCTGCTGCGGGCCGAGCCCGAACGGGCCGGGCGGGTCCGGGAGGTGGCCGCGGAGCTGTACGAGCGGATCACCGCGGCCGGCCTGACGGCTGCCAGGCCGGACGCGGCGGTGGTCTCGGTTCGGGCCCCGTCTCCGTCGGCGGCACTGCGCTGGGCCGCCGACTGCCGCGGGGCGGGACTGTCCGTGGGGTGCTTCCGGCCGCCGTCCGTACCCGACGGCATCTCCCGGCTGCGGTTGACCGCACGCGCCGATCTCACGGGGGACGAGATCGCCCGCGCGGTGGACACGGTCCTGCGGACCGCTCCCGCCGCCGGTTCCACGGCCTGACGGGGGACGTGCGGGGTCGTGCCCGACGTGGCGGGGCTAGGGGCGGAGCTCGACGTCGGGCAGGTCGGCCCGGACGAAGAGCAGGAACCCGTCCCAGGCGGGACCCGTGAAGACCAGGGCGGGGCCCTCGGTCCGCTTGGAGTCACGGACGGCCAGCAGGCCGCCCGTCAGGGTCGCCGCTTCGACACAGTTGTTCATTCCCGTACTGCGGCTGCTGCGCCGCCATCGTGCGCCGTTCAGAAGTCCGCCGGTGGATAAGGGGGTTGCGGACATGGTGCCTCCTTACGCGCCGTCAGCGATCCGGCTGATGAGGTCCGACGAGTCTCGGGGCGGGAGGGCGTGCGCCTGGATGGTACGGAATGCGGCGCCGTACGCCTCGATGTCTTCCTTCCGCTCCAGATAGAGGCTACTCGTCAAATGGTCGAGAACAACCACGTCCAGATCGGCGATGTTCGGAAATGAGAAGATGACGAACGGTCCTGTCAGGCCGAGATGACCCCCCACGCTGAACGGAAGCACCTGGAGGCTCACTTGGGGCAGCCGGGACACCTCCGCCAGGTGCCGCAGCTGACCCTCCATCACCTCCGGGCCGCCGATCTGCCGTCGCAGCACCGCCTCGTCGAGCACCGCGCTCAACTCCAGCGGGGGATCCGCGCGCAGCACCGCCTGCCGGGTCATCCGCACGTCCACCAGGGCGTCCACCTTGGGTTCCGGCAGTCCGCCCAGCGCGGCCCTGGTCACCGCGCGTGCGTACGCGGGGGTCTGGAGCAGCCCCGGCACCACCGAGAGCTCCACCGTCCGGGCCGCCTTCGCCCCCGCCTCCAGGCTGATGAAGTCCCGGTACTCCTGCGGCAGCAGGCCCCGGTACTCGTGCCACCACTGCCGGTCCGCCCCGCCGCCACCGGGCCCCGTGCTGGCCGCCGAGGCCGCCAGGGCCTCCAGGAGGGCCCGTTCCCGGACACCGGTCACCCCGTAGGCGTCCAGGAGCAGCCCCACGTCCCCCGGCTTCACGCCACTGCGCCCGGTCTCGATCCGGCTGATTTTCGACTGATGCCAGCCCAGCAATCCGGCCGCTTCGCCACTGGTGAGGCCGCACCGGTCGCGCAGGGCGCGGAGTTCCTCGCCGAGCTGCCGCCGTCGCACCGCGGGACCGTTCTGCATGCCCGTCTCCTCACCTCCGGCGGCGCCCGCGCCGGCTCTGCCGTTCTTACACTCAAATACGGTCTTCCGTAGCAGAGTTCACCGCTTTGAGCGACAGATATATGCAGATCTTGAGGTAACGGGCGCGCGGTCGGGGCACGGGGTGGCAGTCTGGCGCGAAGTACAGATCCGGGGCCGTCCGCGAGGTCGTCCGCCCTGAGCCGGTCCGCCGGCCCCGGTGGGAAAGGGACAGCGCCCATGGCAGACCACCAGGAAGTATCCGTCACTCTGCCCAGCGATCCGGCCTCGGTCCCGGCCGCCCGCGCCCATGTCGCCGAAGCCCTGCGGGACTGGGGGCTGCCCGAGGGGCACGTGACCGGGGACACCGTCCGGCTGATCGTCTCCGAGTTGGCCACCAACGCCGTGCAGCACACTTTCGGCCAGTCCCCGGTCTTCACCGTGGAAGTCGGCCTGGACCGCGGGGAACTGCTGCGGGTCGGCGTCACGGACAGCCATCCGCGCTGGCCGCGCAGGCTGCCCGCCGCCGTGCAGCAGGACAACGGGCGCGGCATGAGGATCATCCGCTGGCTGACGGCGGAGGCCGGCGGCAGGCTCTCGGTCAGCCCGACCGAGGAGGGCGGCAAGACCGTGTGGATCGAGCTGCCCTGGCCCGCCGCCACGGCCACGACCCCCGTCACGGCCGGGCCCGGCCCGCTGCTCTGACCCAGAGGGGCGGAGCGGCGGACCGGGCGGGAATCCGGATCCCTCCGGGTCGCGCGGAGCCGCGGCGGTCAGCCCCGCCCCGCGCGACCCGTGCGGGCGTGACCCGCGTGCCGGCGCGCCGCCGTGCGCCGGGACGGGGTCACGCGCCCCGGATCACCGGACGCGGCCGTACTTGACGCTGGAGGTCCATATCTTCTCCAACCGGACCGTGGAACCGGCCTTGGGCGAGTGCCAGACCTTGCCCGAGCCCGCGTAGATGCCCACGTGGTAGACGCTCCCGCGGGAGTGGAAGAAGACCAGGTCCCCGGGCTTGCGGGCGGTGGATCCGATGCGCGCGGTCTTGTTGTACTGCTGCGCCGCCGTCCGGGGCAGCGTCTTGCCCGCCTGCTTGTACGAGTAGAGCGTCAGCCCCGAGCAGTCGAACCGGGAAGGCCCCACCGCCCCCCACTTGTAGGGGGCTCCCTTCTTCGACGCGGCGGTCTGGAGGGCCTTCTGTGCGGGGGAGACGGCCGCCTCGGCCGTGCCGCTCCCGCCGGGCAGGAGCACGGAGCCCCCGACCACGGCGAGGGTGAGCGCCGAGGCGGCACCCATCCTGGACACGACGGACGGAACGTTCTTGAGCGCGGACATGCGCAACCCTTCGTCAGCCGCCTGTGAAGGATGACCTGTCGGATTCGGGCCTGCGAAGTTCGCCCGGCCGCTCGCGCGGCTTCACCCCGAGGGGCGGGCGGACACGGTGGTGTCCGCCCGCCCCGTACTGCCTGGGTCCTCCACTCCTGCCGATGCACTCCTTCGACCAGGGGTCCGGGTGAGGCGGCAGGACTCGGCGTCCGCCCGGACCGCCCCGCCGCGGCGGCGGGGGCTTGTCGTCCCAGGGATCCTCACCCACGAAATGCCGGAAAACTAAGCCGGATCGGCTCTTTGTGAGAGTCATCACGTCTGCGGTCTTTGGCAGTTCAAGGGTGATTTGCGCCACGTTTGAAGGCGGCCGGAAACGGTCCACCTGCAGGGGAACGGTCGGGGGAGAGGTGACGCGACCTCACTTGTGCGCAACTCGGGGCGCGGTCCGCCTCCGTCGTCCGCTACGCCGAACGGGTGAGGGCGTGTCGACTTCCGTCCACTCCGGGGCCCGGTCCGGGGCGGGCGCGAACTCCGCCGGCCCGGCGCGGAGTGACCGGGTGTCGCGCTCCGTGTACGCTCCGTCGCGATGTTCCCCGCGAAGGTCGTCGCGTTCCGCCGTATACGGAAGTGGCGCACCGGTGTGCCCGTCCGGGTTTCGTCGCCCGCCCGAAACCTGGGTTAACGCCCCCGAAAAGGGTGCGGCCTAACGTCCTTGCGGTGGCGGCTCGGCAAAGCCGCGGTCGCCCGAAGGAAAAGGATCTCCCCGCGAGCGGCAAGGAGATCCTTGGGATGGACATGCAAAGGTCAACAAACTGTTGCAGCCGGTTAGGGTCCCGCTCGGACCGCGGCGAATCCCCGGCCCCGGGCCCCGGTGACAGGCCCGAGCCCCCGGTCCTCCCCGTCGAGGATCCCCCACGAAGCAGGTGACAGCTGTGCAACTGACCCCGCACGAACAGGAACGCCTCCTGGTCCACGTGGCCGCCGACGTCGCCGAGCGGCGTCGCGCCCGCGGCCTGCTGCTCAACCACCCCGAGGCCGTCGCGCTCATCACCGCGCACATCCTGGAAGGCGCGCGGGACGGCCGCACCGTGGCCGAGCTCATGGCCTCCGGGCGCACGGTGCTCACCCGCGCCGAGGTCATGACCGGCATCCCCGAGATGCTGCACGACGTACAGGTGGAGGCCACCTTCCCGGACGGCACCAAGCTCGTCACCGTCCACGAACCCATCGTCTGAAGGGCCGGCACCCGTGATCCCCGGAGAGATCCTCCACGGCGAGGGCCCCGTGCTCCTCAACGAAGGCCTGCCCGTCACCCGACTGACGGTCCTCAACACCGCCGACCGCCCCGTGCAGGTCGGCTCCCATTACCACTTCGCCGAGACCAACCCCGGCCTCGGCTTCGACCGGCCCGCCGCGCGCGGACTCCGGCTCAACATCCCCGCGGGCACGTCCGTCCGCTTCGAACCCGGCATCCCCGTCGCCGTGGAACTGGTCCCGCTCGCCGGGGCCCGCGTCGTGCCGGGCCTGCGCGGAGAGACCGGAGGTCCCCTCGATGGCTGAACTGACCCGCCCCGGCTACGCCGACCTCTTCGGACCCACCACGGGGGACCGGATCCGGCTCGCCGACACCGACCTCCTCATCGAGATCGAGGAGGACCGCTGCGGCGGCCCCGGCCGATCCGGGGACGAGGCGGTCTTCGGCGGCGGGAAGGTCATCCGCGAGTCCATGGGCCAGGCGCGCACCACCCGGGCCGAGGGCGCCCCCGACACCGTCATCACCGGGGCCGTCATCCTCGACCACTGGGGCGTGGTCAAGGCCGACGTGGGGCTGCGCGACGGCCGGATCACCGGCATCGGCAAGGCGGGCAACCCCGACACCATGGACGGGGTGGACCCCACCCTCGTCATCGGCCCCGAAACCGAGATCATCTCCGGCAACGGCCGCATCCTGACCGCCGGGGCCATCGACACCCACGTCCACTTCATCTCCCCGACCCTGCTGGACGCCGCCCTGGCCACCGGGATCACCACCCTGGTGGGTGGCGGCACGGGACCCGCCGAGGGCAGCAAGGCCACCACCGTCACCCCCGGCCCCTGGCATCTGGCGGCCATGTTCGAGGCCCTGGACGGCCACCCGGTCAACATCGGCCTGCTCGGCAAGGGCAACACCACCTCCCGCGAGGCCATGTACTCGCAACTGCGCGGCGGAGCCCTCGGGTTCAAGATCCACGAGGACTGGGGGGCCACCCCCGCCGTCATCGACGCCTGCCTGCGGGTCTGCGAGGAGACCGGGGCCCAGCTCGCCATCCACACCGACACCCTCAACGAGGCCGGGTTCGTGGGCGACACCCTGGCCGCCATCGCCGGGCGCACCATCCACGCCTACCACACCGAGGGCGCGGGCGGCGGGCACGCCCCGGACATCATCACCGTGGTCTCCGAGGCGAACGTCCTGCCCAGCTCCACCAACCCGACCCGACCGCACACCGTCAACACCGTCGAGGAACACCTCGACATGCTGATGGTCTGCCACCACCTCAACCCCGCCGTGCCCGAGGACCTGGCCTTCGCCGAGTCCCGGATCCGGCCCTCCACCATCGCCGCCGAGGACGTCCTCCACGACCTCGGAGCCATCTCCGTGATCTCCTCCGACTCCCAGGCCATGGGCCGCATCGGCGAGGTCGTGATGCGGACCTGGCAGACCGCGCACGTCATGAAGAAGCGCCGCGGCCCCCTGCCGGGCGACGGCCGGGCCGACAACCACCGGGCCCGCCGCTACGTGGCCAAGTACACGATCAACCCGGCCGTGGCCCAGGGCATCGGCCACGAGGTCGGATCGGTGGCCACCGGCAAGCTCGCCGACCTGGTCCTGTGGGACCCGGCCTTCTTCGGGGTCCGCCCGCTGCTCGTCATCAAGGGCGGCCAGATCGCCTACGCGCAGATGGGCGACGCCAACGCCTCCATCCCCACCCCCCAGCCGGTCCTGCCCCGGCCGATGTTCGGCGCCCACGGCCGCGCCCCGGCCCGCAACTCGGTCAACTTCACCGCCGTCGCGGCCTTGGAGGACGGCCTCCCCGAACGCCTCGGTCTCGGCAAGAGCTTCGTGGCCATCGAGAGCACCCGCGGGGTGACCAAGGCCGACATGCGCGAGAACGACGCCCGGCCGCGGGTGGAAGTGGACGCCGACACCTTCACCGTCACCATCGACGGGGAGGCGGTGGAGCCCGCGCCCGCCGCGGAACTGCCCATGGCCCAGCGTTACTTCCTCTTCTGATGAGCCGCGCCACCCTGCTCGTCCTGGCCGACGGCCGCTTCCCCGCCGGAGGTCACGCGCACTCCGGCGGGGCCGAGGCCGCCGTGAAGGCGGGACGGATCACCGACGCCGCGGAACTGGAGGAGTTCTGCCGGGGACGGCTGCACACCACCGGTCTGACCGCGGCGGCGCTGGCCGCGGCGGCCGCCCTCGGCCTGGACCCGGCGGAGCTGGACGCGGCCGCGGACGCCCGTACCCCTTCCCCGGCCCTGCGGACCACCTCCCGGCGGCTCGGCCGGCAGTTGACGCGGGCCGCCCGCGCCGTCTGGCCCGACCCCGGACTCGACCGCGTGGCGGCGGCCTTCCCGCGCGGGGCCCACCAGCCGGTGGTGCTCGGCCTGACCGCCCGCGCCGCCGGACTGGCCCCGGTGGACGCCGCCCACGCCGCCGGCTACGAGGCCGTGAGCGGACCGTCCACGGCGACGGTGCGCCTCCTGGGCCTGGACCCCTTCGAGGCCACGGCCGTCCTGGCCCGGCTCGCGCCCGCCCTCGACGCCACGGCGGAGCGGGCCGTCGCCGCCGCGCACCGGGCCCGCTCCGAAGGGGTGGACGCGCTGCCCGCGGCCTCCTCCCCGCTGCTCGACCTCACCGCCGAACAGCACGCGGCCTGGCCGGTCCGGCTGTTCGCCTCCTGACCGGTACGGCCACCGAGCCGCCACCGGCCCGACCCACCGACGCGCCCTCCCCGCACCACCACCGAAGGGACCGCCCGATGCACCTCGACCACTCCTCCGACTTCCCCCACCGCCACACCCACAGCGCCCCCGCCGTCCGCGACGGGGTCCGGCGCGCCCTCCGCATCGGCCTCGGCGGGCCGGTGGGCTCCGGGAAGACGGCCACCGTGGCCGCCCTCTGCCGGGAGCTGCGCGCCGAACTCTCGCTGGCCGTGGTCACCAACGACATCTACACGCGCGAGGACGCCGAGTTCCTCCTCCGCGAGGCCGTGTTGCCCCCGGAGCGGATCTCCGCCGTGGAGACCGGTGCCTGCCCGCACACCGCCATCCGCGACGACATCTCCGCCAACCTGGAGGCCGTCGAGGAGCTGGAGGACGCCTTCCGCGAGACGCACCCGCTGGACCTGGTCCTCGTAGAGTCCGGCGGGGACAACCTCACGGCCACCTTCTCCCGGGGCCTGGTGGACGCGCAGGTCTTCGTGATCGACGTGGCGGGCGGGGACGACATCCCGCGCAAGGGCGGCCCCGGGGTCACCACCGCCGACCTGCTCGTGGTCAACAAGACCGACCTCGCCCCGTACGTGGGCTCCGACCTGGCCCGGATGGCCCGGGACGCCAAGGAGCAGCGGGGCGACCTGCCCGTGGTCTTCCAGTCGCTGCGCGGCGAGGAGGGCGTGGCCGAGGTCGGCGCCTGGGTCCGGGCCCGGCTGGCGGACTGGAAGGCGCCCCGGCCGTGAGCGTCGGCCCGCCCACGGGACCGGCCGCGCCCACGGCCCCGGCGGCCGGTACCGCCTCCGCCGTCCGCACCGCGCCCGCGGCTCCCGCGGCCCCGGGCGCCGTGCCCCCGCGTGGATCCGCGCCGCTGCCCGCGACCGGGCTCCGCGCCACCGCCCGGATCCGGGCGGTCCGGGACGGTCGGGGCGGCACCGTCCTGCCCCTGCTCGCGGGCGAGGGCCCGCTGGCACTGCGCCGCGTCCGCGGTTCCGGTACCGAGGCCGGCGTGACGCTGGTCGGGGCGATGAGCGCCCCGCTCGGCGGGGACCGGCTCGTCGTCCGGGCCTCCCTGGAGCCGGGGGCCGCACTCCGCCTGACCTCCGCCGCGGCCACCCTCGCCCTGCCCGGCCGGGGCGGCGAACCCGCCCACTACGCGGTGGACCTGGACCTCGCCGACGGGGCCGCGCTGCGCTGGCTCCCCGAACCCCTGGTCTCCGTCCGCGGCAGCGACCTGCGGGTCCACACCCGGATCCGGCTCGCCGCCGGTGCCCGGCTGCTGTACCGGGAGGAACAGGTGCTGGGCCGGGCCGGGGAGGAGTCGGGCCTGCTCCGCAGCCGTCTGACCGCACACCTGGCCGGGCGCCACCTGCTGGACCAGGAGCTGAGCTGCGGCCCCGGCGCCCCGGGGGGCTGGGACGGGCCGGCGGGGCTGGCCGGGCACAGGGCCCTCGGCCAGCTCCTGGTGGTCGACCCGCGGTTCGCCGAGGAGCCGCCCCCCGCGCGGATCCTGGGGGACCACGCCGTCGCCGCCCCGCTGGCGGGACCGGCCGTCCTGGTGACGGTACTGGCCACGGACGCCCTCCGGTTGCGCGAACTCCTGGACTCCGCCACGGAGATGTATGCCTGGTGAACGGCGGTACCGCTCAGCGGTACTCGCCGGTCCGGTTATCGGCTTGGTAAAGAACAGGCCGGCGGTCTGTTGTCAGGGACGGTTCAGGCGAAAGGATCCGTCTGCAGTCAGACCACAACGAGGCCCGTAAGGGCCCCATATGACGCAGGGGGAGTACCACGTGATACGCACAGCAGTGCTCGGCGGAGCCGGCACTCTGATAGCGGGCACGCTCATCGCGGGGGCGGTCGTCGCCCCGTCCGCGCAGGCGGACACCCGGAGCCGGACCACCTCCGAGGCCCGCGGCGTGGCGATCGCGGCGGCCAAGGCCGCCCGCAAGGGCATCGCCTGGAAGGCGTGTCCCGCCGACTGGGGCCTCGAAGCCCCCATCCAGTGCGGCTTCGTCAAGGTGCCGCTCGACTACGCCAAGCCGAACGGCAAGCAGATCGAGCTGGCCGTCGACCGCATCGGCAACACCGGCACCAAGTCCGAGCGCCAGGGCGCGCTCGTCTACAACCCGGGCGGTCCCGGCGGCTCCGGCCTCCGCTTCCCGCGCCGGGTCACCACCAAGAACCCGCTCTGGGCGAACACGGCCAAGGCGTACGACTTCGTCGGCTTCGACCCGCGCGGCGTCGGCCACTCCACCCCGATCTCCTGCATCGACCCGCAGGAGTTCGTGAAGGCGCCCAAGCTCGACCCGGTCCCGGACTCCGAGGCCGACAAGCGCGCCCAGCGCAAGCTCGCCGCCGAGTACGCGGACGGCTGCAAGGAGCGCAGCGGCTGGATGCTGCCGCACATGACCACCCCGAACACCGCGCGCGACCTCGACGTCATCCGCGCCGCGCTCGGCGAGAAGAAGCTGAACTTCCTCGGCGTCTCCTACGGCACCTACATCGGCGGCGTCTACGCGACGCTGTTCCCGACCCACGTGCGCCGCATGATCGTCGACAGCGTGGTCAACCCCTCGAAGAAGAAGATCTGGTACGAGGCCAACCTCGACCAGGACGTCGCCTTCCAGATGCGCTGGAACGACTGGAAGAAGTGGGTCGCCAAGAACGACGCCGTCTTCCACATCGGCAACACCCCCGCCAAGGTCGAGCGCCAGTGGCTCAAGCTGCGCGCCACCGCCAAGAAGAACCCCCTCGGCGGCAAGGTCGGCCCGGCCGAGCTGATCAGCTTCTTCCAGAGCGCCCCCTACTACGACTCCGCCTGGGTGCCCACCGCCCAGATCTGGAGCGAGTACCTCAAGGGCAACGTCCAGGCCCTGGTCGACGCGGCCTCCCCGGACATGACCGACATCCCGGGCAACATCTCCGCGGAGAACGGCAACGCCGTCTACACCGCCGTGGAGTGCACGGACGCCAAGTGGCCCACCAGCTGGAAGCGCTGGGACCGCGACAACACCGAGCTGCACAAGAAGCACCCGTTCATGACCTGGGCCAACGCCTGGATGAACCTCCCCTGCGCCACCTGGAAGTCCGAGCAGCACACCCCCATCGAGGTCGGTGCCAAGCGCGGTCTGCCGCCCGTCCTGATCGTCCAGTCCACCCGTGACGCCGCCACCCCGTACGAGGGTGCCGTCGAGCTGCACAAGCGCCTCGCGGGTTCGCGCCTGATCACCGAGAAGGGCGCCGGTTCGCACGGCGTCACCAGCCTGCTGAACGCCTGCATCAACAGCCGCGTGGACGCCTACCTGCTCACCGGCAAGGTCGACGCCCGTGACGTGGTGTGCGCCCCGCACGCCACCCCGGTCCCGACCGCCGCGGCCGCCAAGGCCCCGGCCCTGTCGGACCTGCCCGCGCTGCCGCAGCGCTGACGGCTCCGGCCCGTCCGCCCCTGCAAGTTGATGGAGACCGGCATGCCCACGCCGACGGTGGTGCCGTCCTCGGGGGTGT